>JAITWC010000098.1 GCA_031285485.1 Alistipes sp. | reverse complement strand
CCGCCGTCGATGACGAGGTTGGTCCCGTCGATGAAGTCGTTGCCGGGCGCGGCGAGGAACAGACATGCACGGGTGATATCCTGCGGTGTGCCTACACGGCCCGACGGGTGCTGGGTGTGGTCTACGGGGCGCAATTCACCGTAGTGGCCCGTGTCGATCCAACCCGGGGAGATGCAGTTTACAGTGATGCCCGTTCCGGCGAGCGAGACCGCCAGCGCGTGGGTCAGCGACACGATGCCGCCCTTCGACGCCGAATACCCTTCGGTCCCGGCCTCGCTTTGCAGCCAGCGCGTCGAGGCGATGTTGATGATGCGTCCATATTTTTGTACGCCTTTCCGCCGCCGGGCCATTTCCCGCGAGGTGATGAACACGGGCCGCAGGTTGGTGGCGATAATTTGGTCGAACTGTTCGATGGAGGTTTCGGCGAGCGGCGAAAATGTGCTCACACCCACGTTGTTCACGAGGATGTCGATGTCGCCCCACGCGGCGTAGACCTCACCCATGAACGCCCGCAGCGCTTCGGCGTCGCGAACATCCACCGTCCGGAAAATCACGTCCGCCCCGAGCCGAACAGCCAACATCTCGCCGCCATTGCTGTCCGTGTCGCAAAACGCCACCCGCGCCCCGGCGTTGCGGAACGCCTCCACGACCGCGCGTCCGATCCCGTTCGACCCGCCCGTGACAAGGCAGGTTTTCTCATTAAGGTCTGTCATACGCCAAAATTACGAAAATTTCTGCGACATGTGTGCGCCTAATATCTAAGCCGCAAAAAAGGCCGCCGAAATTCATCGGCGACCTTCTCTGATGCATTCAGCCCGGACTATTTCTTGTCGGCCTCGACCGACAGTTTGCGGTACTCTTTGAGCTGCTTGGTGAGCTCCAGAGCGGCCTTGCGGGCACGCGTGCCGGCCGATTTATTGCCTTTTTCGATCTGGAGCGACGCGTCGGTCTCGAATGCGGCGAAGAGTGTCTTGATGGCTTCGAATGTGTTTTTCATTGTAAGTCTGGTTTTTACGGTTATTGTTTACTCTCGAAATTATTCCAACGAGGAGCAAATGTAGTAAAATTGTTTAAGCCGCCAGCGGGCTAAAGTCCGAACCCTCTCTTTTTGTTCAACTTCTTTTCTGCTCTGGCGACCTTCTTCTCCGCCCTTCGCTGCGACATCAGCGGATTCGACTTTTTGACGACCCGGGCCGCCATTCTCCGGGCGTCGTCCCGGTTGAACTCCTCTTTCTTCGTTTTTCCCAACGGGTTCATGATCGTGCGTTTTTGAAGGTTATCTTATTCCGCGCCCGTTTTTCTTCGCGGGCGTGGGTGAAATATGTCGGGGCGGCGGCCCGATTGTGGCCGCTCGGTTTCCGAATGGCTGTACCTGCGCCGACTTGTGTTCCTTCGCCCCGCCCAAACTCCCCAACAAAACGCCCAAAGCAGGGTACTTTTTCGACAGCAGTACGATACCGACGTCCAGCACCATGCGCCGGATGGCCGGATCGTTCAGCAGTTCATGTACCTGCGCGTTCAGGGTGTCCAACCGACTGAACAGGGCCGCCGTCCGATCGCCGCCCGCGGGAACCTGTCCCGGGAGTGGAATGTTATTCTTTCGTTCCATATTGCGTTCCCGGTTTTAAGGTTGTTCGCCATCTTCCTCCTCGACGTTCTCGTTGTTGAAGGTGAATGAGAGTTGGAATATTTTCCCGTGGTTGTCGATGAAGTAGAGATCGACGGTCTGTTGGTCATCCGATTGGGAGGTGTAGTAGAGCCTGAAGGTCTCCCGTTCCAGATCGTAGAGGTCGTTGGGTGCGAAGACCCGCCCGCTCTCGTCGGCGAGGCTCCCCTTGCCCTGCGGTTGAAAATACCTCATCCGATAGGCCGCGCCGTCCCAGCGGCCCTCCCTTACGAGCTGCAGGCGGATTTCAGCCCTCTCGCCCCGGACGATGCGCTCCTGCACCGGCAGGTGCTCGACGGTGAAGGGGTAATCGCCGCTGATGTCGAGGCTGTCATTGCACCCGCTCCCCCCCCAGTACGACGGCTAATGTGCAGAGGGTGTAAACAAGTAACTTTCTCATTGTGATGTCGTTTTTCAGATTTGTTGTTAGTTTATCATGAATTTGATCCCGGCGCCGAGCTGAAACCGGAAGTTACCTATTTCGCTGCCGAACAGTACCCGTTCCCGAGCCCGTAGGAGCAGCACGATGCGATCGGTGAGATAGGTCTCTATCTCGAAACTGACAGCCCCGCCGTATACGAACCCGTCCCTGCCCATGATCCTCGCGCCGTCGTACATCTCGTACCTGCCCCAATTCAGGGTCTCGTAACCCGCGAGTGCCGACGCGCCCACGGATAAGAATACCGTTTTCGACGGGTCGGAGAGGAATTTGAGGTAGTGCCCGCCCTCGGCGGTAATCTGGGCGACGGGCACCGAGGTCTCGCGGTAGGCGAAGCCGCGTTGCAGGTACTCGCCACCGAACACCCAGCGATTACCCTTCTTATTATAGGTACTCATGGAAAGGTTGGCGTAAAACCTGTCGTCCTCCGCCGGCTTGAACTTCATGCCGTTCACGAAGCCGCCCGAGAACTCTATCCCCCGCTGTCCGGGCAGGTAGCGCTGAGCGTATGCTCCGCCCGAAACGGCGAAACATCATAACGGTATTCCCGCTCGTCACAACCGTGCGATACCGTTTGCCGATTTGAAAGTATTTTTTTATCTTCGCGCCGTGATTTCCGCCGCCGCAACATACAACTCCGCACGCACCGAGCCCGCAGCGACCGCCGCAACCGCCGCGGCGCGTTATATTTTCAACGTTTCACCCCCCCCGTTAAATTCCATGCATATTTCGACCGATTTACCCGCCGCGCGCCACGTTTGGGGGTGCGCGGCGGTGCGTTTTGTGATGTCACAAGGTTGTGCAACGGGCAAATCGACCGAAAACATGCTTGCCGGAGTTCCGGCAAGCACAAAATCGCCCGCGCAGGCACTTGCCGGAGTTCCGGCAACGGCAAAATCGACCGAAAACATACTTGCCGGAACTTCGGCAACGACACCGCCGAGGGACGCGCCCGGAACCGCCGCGTGGAGATCAGACTTATCAAGTAACAAACCGCGCCGTCATCCTATGTTTGTGAAAAAGTTGTACAGTTGTAAAAAACAGAGACAGCAGGACAAAGACTATTGTTCGTCATTGATCTTCGAGATAGCTCGCAAAGTCAGTCCCCTGCTGTTCT
>JAITWC010000087.1 GCA_031285485.1 Alistipes sp. | reverse complement strand
AAGAACCTCAGCACACGCGGTTCGTAAACCCACTTCAGGCCGCCGATCAGCTTGCGGTTGTCGTGCAGCCACTCCAAACGGTCGAGGATGTAGTTCATCTGCGACAGGGTGAACACACGCCTCGGAACGGCCAAACGCAGCAACTCGACGTCGGAGGGAACCTCCACCCCATTCTCGTCCCTCACGCTCGACATCACGCCGCGCTCCATGCCGCGGATGCCGCCGCACAGATACACCGCCGCACCCAGCGACGCCGCCGGATATTCGCCCATCGGAAGATGGGCGCAGAACTTCGCCGCGTTGACGTGCGCCCCGAGAACCCCCGGAGGAGTCACCATCGGAATGCCCCGCGCCTCGGCCTTCTCCACCAGATACTTGATGAACGTCGGGCTCTGTGAGATCATCGTCTCGTCCAGCGTTTCGTACAACCCCACGGCGATCGCCTCGATCTCGCGCACCGACATACCGCCGTAGGTGAGGAATCCCTCGAACAGCGGAATGATGACCTCCATCTTCTGGTGCAGCTCCGCACGGTTGGTGCAGATGCCGCCACCGCGCGACGACGACAGCTTGCGCGCCGAGAAGTAAACTATGTCCGCAAGGCCCGTCATCATCTTGATGATGTCGCCCAGCGTGTTCTCTTTCCACTTGTCCTCGCGCTGTTTCACGAGGTAGGCGTTCTCGCCCAGCAGACTCGCGTCGAGCACCAGCAGCAGGCCGTATTTGTCGGCCACGCGGCGCACGTCCATCATGTTGGCGATCGAGAAGGGCTGTCCGCCGATCAGGTTGGTCGACGCCTCCATGCGGATGAACGGTATTTTGTCGACCCCGGTCTTCTCGATGAACGCCACGAGTTTGTCGACGTCGATGTTGCCCTTGAACGGGTTCGAAGAGGATGTCTCGAAAGCGTCGTCGTGCAGTATCTCCGCGATGTTGGCCCCCACTTCGAGTATGTGTGCGAGTGCGGTGGTGAAGTGGTAGTTCATCGGCACGATGTCACCGGGTTTGATGAAGGTACGTGCCAGAACGTTCTCGGCGGCGCGCCCCTGGTGCACGGGCAGCAGATATTTCTTGCCGAGCACATCCTCGACGGCCTTCTGCATCCGCACGAACGACTGCGACCCGGCGTAGGCGTCGTCGGCCTTCATCATTGCGGCGAGCTGGTTGTCGCTCATGGCGTTGGTGCCGCTGTCGGTGAGCATGTCGAGGAACACGTCGTTCGTCGACAGGCCGTAGGTGTTGAACCCCGCGTCTTTGAGCGCCTCAAGCCGGCGTTCGACGGGGACGAGGTGGAGTTTCTGAACGATGCGCACCTTGTGCATTTCGAGCGGAAGGTCTTCGTTTTTGTAGAATTTTACGTTGGGCATATTATTGAAGTGTTATTTGAGATTCCGGTCGGGTCCGGCAGCCTGTCAAACCGCCGAGTCGCAAAAGTAATGAAAAAAATCGCCGGGAAAAGAAACTTCCCGGAGAATAATGACAGATTCTTACGCGGGGAGTGAGTTTTTATCGCCGCCGCCGAAATTCCGAGCAGACGATGGCCGCCGCCACAGCCACATTGAGCGATTCGGGTGCCGAACCGCCGGCGGGATGGGGCGGAATAAAGATTTTCCGCGTCACTAACCGTTCGATCTCCGCCGAAATCCCCCTCCCCTCGCTGCCGAGCACGACGATCCCCGCCGCCGACAACCCCGCGTCGTAAACACTCTCCCCCTCCAGAAAAGTTCCGTAAACGGGGAGCGGGCCGGGCGCGGACAGATCCGCCGCGGCCGTCGCCACCATCGCCCCGAGATCGCCGTAATGCACCGCCACGCGCGTGATCGCACCCATGGTGGCCTGCACCACCTTGGGGTTCCAGCAGTCGGCCGAGTCGGCGCTGCACAACACGTCGCGAATCCCGAACCAGTCGGCCAGCCTGATTATCGTCCCCATGTTGCCGGGGTTCTGCACCCCGTCGAGGGCGAGCGTCAGCCGCCCCCGCAGAGCCGCCTCATCGAGCCGCCGCCGCGGTATCTCCACCAGGGCCAGCACTCCGGTGGCCGTCCTGAGCCTGCTCGCCCGCTCCATCTCCCGGGGCGGGACGTGTTCGGTCGCGGCGCCGAAATCGCCCCCGGTGCAATACACCCGCCGCACCCGGAAGTCCGAAGCCAACAACTCGCGAACGAGCTTCTCCCCCTCGGCGACAAAAAGCCCCGTCTCCTCGCGGGCCCGCTTGTCGTCGAGCGATCGGACCGACCGTATCTCCGCCTTAGTCATAGTGCGCGGCCGCAGTCGGAAGTAAAACAACATGGTAACCGGGTTCGTGTTTCATAAGTAAATAAATTAAGGTGTGCAGTTGTCGCCGTCGGCGCGGCGGAAAAACTTTTTTTTCTGTTCCCGCAGGTTGCGGGATGGCGGAAAAACTTTTTTCCGTACCCCCGCGCCCGGCGGCACGGTGCTGTCGGCGTATCTCTCCGCGAGCCACAACCCCGCAGCGATCAAAACCAGCCCGCACACGGCGATCCACGTTATCCTTTCGCCGAGCACCGACGCCGCCGCGCCCATCGTGAAGACCGGATTGAGGTAAATATAGTTCGACGAGGCCACCACACCGATCTCCCTGAGCACCCTGTTCCAAACCGCGAAACACACCAGCGACGCCACAAACCCCAAAAACAGCAGATTGCCCCAAACCGCGGGTTCGGCCAGCGCCGCCGGATTGTAATCCGCCCCCGGAAGCAACAGGAACGGCGCGAGAGTCGCCAAGCCGTAGAAGAAAACTTTCCGCGTGATGAACATCGTCGAATATCGCCGCCCCAGATCCCGCATCAGCACACTGTAAACGGCCCACGACAGCGCCGCCGCAATGGAAAGCGCATCCCCCGCCGGATTGAGCTCCAACACGAATCTGCCGTTGAAGATCACCAGCGCGCTCCCGGCCATCGCCGCCGCAGTGCCGAACCACAGCCCGCGGCCGAACCGCTCCTCCCGCGGAGTGAACACCCTAGACAGCAGAGCCGTCCATAT
This sequence comes from Alistipes sp., assembly GCA_031285485.1. Lineage (GTDB taxonomy): Bacteria > Bacteroidota > Bacteroidia > Bacteroidales > Rikenellaceae > UBA940. The sequence continues at coordinate 5,360 of JAITWC010000087.1, read as the reverse complement.
CGGCGCCGTGCAGACCAACAGCGACACGTTCGACGCCAGCGTCGTCTCCAAAGCCGTATTCTCTGTGATAAAATAGAGCGACCCCCCGGTGAAACCCACCGCCGCCATCAGCGCCTCGTCCTTCCACGAATCGCTCCACAACCGGCGCGGCGAAAAAAACCATATCGCCGCGTACGCCAGCACGAACCGGTATGTGAAAATCTCGGTCGGAGAAAGCCCGTTCCCGATCAGCACTTTGGTCGACACGAACGTGGTCCCCCACACGGCGATAGTGGCGACGGCCGCAACGTGCCACCAATATTTCGCGGAGCTTTTCAGGGTCGGGCCGGTCGGGTGGTGTGAGATAACTTGCGAGCGAACTTAAAAAATAAACTGCGAGCTGATCTCGCGATAGCTGTAAACCCGGTCGATGGTGTCGGCAAAGATGTCGGCCACCCCCAGCACCGTGAACTTGCTCGTGTCCTCGCTCTTCTTCAGCGGGATCGTGTCGGTCACCAGCACCTCCTTCAGCGGGCTTTCGTTGATCCGGTCGCACGCCGGGCCCGAAAGCACGGCGTGGGTCGCGGCGGCCCTGACACTTGCCGCCCCCTTGTCCATCAGCATCCGTGCGGCGAGGGTCAGCGTGCCGGCGGTGTCGATCAGGTCGTCTATCAGCACCACGTTGCGCCCCTCGACGTCGCCTATGGCGGTAATCTTCGCCACCTCGCCCGGTTTGTCTCTCTGTTTATGGCTGATTATCATCGGGGCGGCCAGATGCTTGGCGTATGCGCTGGCCCTTTTTGCCCCCCCCATGTCGGGCGCGGCGATCGACAGGTTTTCGATCGACAGCTTTTGCAGGTAAGGCACGAATATCTTGCTCGCGTAGAGGTGGTCGACCGGAATGTCGAAAAATCCCTGGATCTGGTCGGCGTGCAGGTCCATCGTCATCACGCGGTCGACCCCGGCGGCCTTGAGCAGGTTGGCCACCAACTTTGCGCCGATCGACACCCTCGGGCGATCCTTCCTGTCCTGCCTCGCCCAACCGAAGTAGGGGATCACCGCCACCACCTTGTGTGCCGAGGCCCGGCGCGCGGCGTCGATCATCAGCAACAGTTCCATCAGATTGTCGGCGGGCGGGAATGTGCTTTGCACGATGAACACCGTGCAGCCGCGGATCGTCTCGTTGAACGAGGGCTGGTATTCGCCGTCGTTGAAGTCGATGCAGGCCGACTTGCCGAGCGTCGTGCGGTACGAGGCGGCGATCTTTTCGGCCAGCGGCCACGAGTTGCGGCAGGAAAAGATCTTAAGTGTGTGATGACCCATTATTGTAAGTTTTTTTCGATGAATTCCAGAATCTCTTCTCCGCCGGTGCGCTGTTCCGCGGATGTGACGAAAACGGGCGGCAACTCCTCCCACTGTTTCAACAGCTCCTGTTTATAGTTCGCCACGTTCGCGGCCAGGGCGTTGGTGCCCAACTTGTCGGCCTTGGTGAACACTATCCCGAACGGTACACCTTCCGTGCCGAGCATCTCCATGAACTCCATGTCTATCTTCTGCGGCGCGAGCCTCACGTCCACGAGCACAAACAGGAACCACAACTTCTCGGCCTTCGTTACATAGTCGGTGATCAGTCCCTCGAATCCGGCGCGTATGCTCTTCGACGCCCGCGCGTAGCCGTAACCCGGCAGGTCGACTAGATACCACGACGGCGATCCCTCCACCAGAAAGTGATTTATGAGCCTCGTTTTGCCCGGTGTGCCCGACACTTTTGCCAGTCCCTTGCGGCCGGTGAGCATGTTGATAAGCGACGACTTGCCTACGTTGCTGCGGCCAATAAACGCAAATTCGCGCAAGCCGTCCCGCGGAATCTGCGAGAGCTTGCCCGAACTGAACGCGAACTTTGCCGAAACGATCTTCATGTCCCTTGTCTGCCGGTCTGACGCCGTCGCAAAGATACTATCTTTTTCAATATAAGAAGTTATTGAACGGATATCTTCCGGCGTGTATCTCGCGCACCATGTGGTAGAGATCGTCGCGAAGCCGGTCGAGGTTCGTTCTTTCGCGCGCCGAGACGAAGATCGACGGGGCGTTCTCGCGCGACATCCACGTTCGGCGCAGATCGTCGAGCGAAAGGTTCTTGCGCGTGGCGGGCGTCAGATCATCGGGCTCCTTGGGGGTGTATGTGTAGGCGTCGGTCTTGTTGAAGACCATGAAGACGGGTTTCGTTCCGGCGCCTATGTCGGTGAGTGTCTGTCGCACGACGGTTATCTGGTCTTCGAACCCGGGGTGCGAAATATCAACCACGTGCAGCAACAGGTCGGCCTCCCTCACCTCGTCGAGCGTCGATTTGAACGATTCGACGAGTTGGGTGGGCAGTTTGCGGATGAATCCCACGGTGTCGGAGAGCAGGAAGGGCAGGTTCTCGAACACCACTTTCCGCACCGTGGTGTCGAGCGTGGCGAAGAGTTTGTTCTCGGCGAAGACGTCGCTCTTGGAGATGAGATTCATCAGTGTCGATTTGCCGACATTGGTGTAGCCGACGAGGGCTACACGCACTAATTGTCCCCGCCCGGCGCGCTGCGTGGCCATCTGGCGGTCGATCTTTTTCAGATCTTCTTTCAGGTGGGTTATTCGGTTGCGGATGGCTCGACGGTCGGTTTCGATTTCGCGTTCACCGGCACCTCCGCGGGTTCCGGTTCCGCCGCGCTGGCGTTCGAGGTGAGTCCACATACCGGTCAAGCGCGGCAGCATGTATTCGTACTGCGCGAGTTGCACTTGGGTTTTTGCGTAGGCCGTGCGGGCCCGCGACATGAAGATATCGAGGATTAGTCTCGTCCGGTCAAGCACGCGACAGGGGAGGATATTTTCTATGTTTCGTGTTTGCGAGGGCGAGAGTTCGTCGTCGAATATCACGACGTCGATCTCGTTGTCCTTGCAATAGTGGGCCACTTCGTCGAGCTTTCCGGGTCCAAGGTAGATTCTCGACGAGGGAGTGGAGAGTCGTTGGGTGAACCGATGCACGGATTCGATCCCGGCGGTGTGGGCCAGGAAGGCGAGTTCGTCGAGATATTCTACCGCTTGAGTCTCGGTTTGTCGGTCGGTTATGACGGCTGCGAGTACGGCTTTTTCGTTTTGTTCCATAGTAATTTGTTCTCTACAAATAAAAGGGCATTCCTTAATTCAGGAATACCCCTTTTTCTTGACTCTCTAATCTTTACTTTAGGCCTCTCTCCAACCCCTGGTTATTTAGTTTTGGAGGAGTTGGAATTGTACCGGGAGGATGTATTGGATACGAACGGGCCTGTTGCGTTGTTTTCCCGGCTCCCATTTGGGTGAGGTGTTGAGTACGCGTGTTGCCTCTTCGGTGAGAGAACGGTCGGGCGAGTTGAGCGCTTCGATGTTTGTGAGGGTTCCGTCGCGTTCGATAACGAATTTTAGTGTTACGGTACCCTGAATGTTATTTTCGGAGGCTATTCTCGGGTATTGGAGTCTTGTTTGCACCCAAGTGCGGAAGGCGTTGAGGTCTCCGCCCTGGAATGAAGGCATTTCTTCGGCTATGAGGAGGGGAATATCTTCCACTAATTCTTCTTCGACTGCCACGGGCACTTCGACCACAAAGTCTTCGGTAAATTCATCGAAACTGTAATCGGTGGTGATCTGGGTTTCGTTCCTCACGACGTCGATGATGTCGGAGAGCACCTGTGCCACAGGGGGTCTTGCCTCGGGCTGACGCTGTTCCTGTTCGGTGTTGACGACGACTTCTTCTTCGACTGCTGCTGCGACTTCGACCATCGCTTCTACCTTCTTTTCGGTCTGTCCCCACGAGAAAGCTCCTACGACCGCGAGCAACGCGATCACGAGACCTATCTCCATAAAGAGCACTCTTCTGTTCTGAAGGTCTGCTCTGCGTGTTTTTTTAGCTTCCATTATTGTTCGGTTTTTTAGTTTTAACAGTTAGATTGCAAATGTAATTACTTTTTTTCAATTTGGTGTTGCTTGTGGCTGTTTTTTCTTTTCATATTCTTTAGTTTTTTGTCGTTTATTTTGTTGATGCTAAAAGCCTCGAAAATCCATAACAAAATCTCACTGCTGTTGCGTTAATTTTAGCTTAATAGCAATAAGTTACGATCAGGTTCTTTGACATTTTTGCAATCAGTTTGAGTAAGTAGTTGTTTTATAGATGTTTTGTCGTGTAGGGAGACCCCGACGATTTGTAAAATTGTGTAGATCGGTCGGTCGATTTTCAGTTCCTTCGCCGCTATTGCGACAATGCGATATGCGATCACGGCGCAGTAAAGTTGTATTTTGACCGCATTCTCGGTGTGTCCCCAAAACGACTTGACTTTCAGGTGTTGTTTTATCCATTTGAAGAACAGCTCAATTTACCTTCGGTTTCCTCCTTCGCGCCTCGGCAAAGTTCGAGCAAGCTCGACTCCGCTCTCGGCTTGGCGTCGGTTGCCATCGGTTCTTGTAGAGCAACGCTATTTCATTTGCCGTCAGAGACAGGTTGTTGGTCAGGAATGTAAACTCCCTGCCCGAATCTGCGTCGCGGTAACGTATTCGGCGTAATTTCTCAGGATACAGGATAGGTGATTTTCCCGTTGTAAATACTCCGATCTGGTCGCATTTGACGCTCTTTCTATCGCAGGGACGGGAGTATATCCTTTTGAACTTGAGATTGTCTCTGGCCCTGAAAACGAAGTAAGCCTCCAGCCGGTGTATCCTGTACAGGTCGCCAAAGCTGTTGTACCCTTGGTCGAATATGTAGAAACTGCCTCGCTCGTAAGGGATATGCTCCATTGCCGCGATGTCGTTTGTCGAGGCGGGTGAAACTAACATAAAGCAGGGTATCTGTGTTTTGACATCCAACAGGGTATGCAGTTTTATCGCACCCGCTTTGCGCTTGTACGTCGCCCACCAGAATACCGACAGGCAGAGCGAGATGGTCGAGGAGTCGAAAGCGTACACATTACCTTCGGTTTTGACCTCGAACTCCACATCGGCACGCAATCGTCGAGCGCAGGCTACGATATACATGGCAAACTCCTCGAAGATACGATAATCGCGGCGGGCATTGGCTCGGGCAAGGGGCGAAAGGTTGATGGCACAACCGAATCCTAAGTGGTACGCCTTGGATTTATGCGCCTGAACGATGGTCATCAAATCACGCAGAGAATATCTATGGGACAACTGCCCGAAGACCATCATCAGCATTTGGTTCCAGCAGCTAAAACCGCGGATACCCTTGTTGCCGCCATAGCCGGTAACGAAATCATCGAACTTGTGGTGATCCAAAAACTCCACCAACTGAGCGAAAACGTATTTGCCTTGATTCATCGCCAGATAAAATTTATCCGCCAAAAATATCATTTCAAATCGTC
>JAITWC010000055.1 GCA_031285485.1 Alistipes sp. | reverse complement strand
CGATCCGTCCGAGGTCTTCGCCCGACGTCTGAGCTACGAGTGCTCCCGATACTGCCGTAAGAATAATTGTGATAATGTACTTTTTCATCTGTAAATAAATTGAGTTTTAGTAAGGCATTATGTTTTTAAGGGTTAACAGTTCTTATTTGCGTCGTCGGATTTTCCGACGGAGCGAAAAAGGTCTTCGGAATGGCGTCGGATTTTCCGACGGAGCGAAAAAGGCCGTGGAGCCCCCGTCGGATTTTCCGACGGAGCGGGCAACGGGAACCGGAGTGCGGACGGGCGATATGTGGTCGAGAGGGTTCATGTTCGTGCGGTGCGACGGTGCAAAGATAACACATGTTTTTGAAAACGACCGCAAACAAAAAAGACCTACCGTATTCGATAAGTCTTTGATCCTCCGTGCTCCCCCAGGGGCTCGAACCCTGGACCCCAACATTAAGAGTGTCGTGCTCTACCAACTGAGCTAGGGAAGCGTGATACCGCGAACGGCGGCACAAAAGTAACAAAAAAATTTGTCCGCGCAAAAAAATACCGGTATATTTGGGGTCATGAAACGAATAGGCATCATATCCGACACCCACGGGGTATTCGACAACGCTCTCAAACAGTTTCTCGAACCCGTCGATGAGATCTGGCACGCTGGCGACATCGGCTCGCTCGAACTCGCCGACCGCATAGCCGCGTTCAAGCCCCTGAGAGCGGTGTATGGCAACATCGACGCCGAACCCACCCGTCGCGAGTTCCCCGCGTTCCGTCACTTGGACTGTGAGGGCGCCAGCGTCATCATGACCCACATCGGCGGTTACGCCGGCCGTTTCGAGCAACGCGTGGCGGAGCAGATCGCCCTCCGCAAGCCCGACATATTCGTGAGCGGCCACACCCACATTCTCAAGATATTCCGCGACAAAACCTTCGGCATCCTCTGCATCAACCCCGGAGCGGCCGGTCGCAAGGGCATCCACCCGACCCGCACGGCAGTCCGCCTTACCATCGACAACGGCCGGGTAGCCAACGTCGAGGTCGGCGAATGGCCCCGCTAAGCGACCCCGCAATGAGCGCATTAGCCCAAACATAAAAGCCGATGCCGCACACAGGCAAGGCGCGGTTCCGTTGTTACTTCTTCACATTGGGAAGTTCCAGGCCGAAACCTTTCTTCCTGTCGAGAACCTTGAGCCATAGCCCCAGCAGGAAGGCCACCACGCCGAGACTGGCGAAGATCAGCATCGGCACGGTGTAGTTGTAGACCGCGTCGGCCCCCGCCTGTATCTGCTCCGACACGCCCGGATTGGCGGCCCGAAGCGCCGACCCGATGATGATCGGGAATCCCCACAGCCCGATGTTCTGTATCCAGAAGATCACCGAATAACCCGACCCCAGATAGCGTTGTTCCACAAGTTTCGGCACCGACGGCCACAGCGCCGCAGGCACGAGCGAGAACGAGATGCCCAGCAATATTATCGCCGTGTATGCGATCACCGGCGTCAGCGGCACCAGCGCGAAGATCAGGTGACAAACCCCCATCAGGATCGCTCCGAGGATCAGCATCGTCGCCCCCTTGCCCCGGAAGTCTAGAAAAGCGCCAAGCATCGGGGTGAACACCATCGCCCCGATCGGAAACCACCGGAACAGGTCGGAAGCACTCTGCGCCGTCATCCCCAGCGTGCTCTGGAGCATCGGCACGGCAAACTTCTGGAACGGGAATATAGCCGAGTAATATATCACGCACAGCAGTGCCACGATCATAAAAGTGGGGTTCGAAAAGAGCTTCTTAAGGTCGCTTACCCTGAACTCCTCGGCGGCTCCTTCGCCGTTGGCGTCGAGTTGCCGATCGAGTTTGCGATCCATGAACGTAAACACGAGATATGTCAGAAAACCTATGCACAGCAGCAGCCCCACGACAGCTATCGGGCGGACAACACTCTCGGGAGCGATAGCCGCCACCCGAGGCGAAAGCGTAAACACCGCAAACACCCCCAGACGGGCAATCGCCACCTGAGTCCCCATCGCCAGCGCCATCTCCTTGCCGTCGAACCATTTCGCAATGGCTCTGGTGACTGTGACCCCCGCCATCTCGGCCCCGCAGCCGAAGATCGCGAAACCGATGCACGTAACCTTGGCCGATGCCGGGAACGAAGTCCAGAACGACGAGAAAAATTCGTAGCCGAATCCCCCGGCCGAGAATCCGTCGCTCACGCCGTAGAGTTTAATCGCCGCCCCGACGATCATAAGCCCTGCCGACAGAAGGCCCGTGAAGCGAACCCCCATCTTGTCGAGAATGATGCCCGCGAAGATCAGGAACAGCACGAACACGTTGAGGAAATGCTCGCTCCCCACCACGGTGCCGTAGGTGTCGGGCGTCCACCCGCGCGCCGTTTCGAGCATGCTGGCCAGCGGCGAAAGCACATCGACGAACATGTAACAAAAAAACATCATCAGCGCAATGAGCAGCAGCGCACCCCACCGTAGCACGAGGGAATCGTTGATCTTTCGGGTCATAACTTTTTTATTCTGAGTTAGGATTATAGCGATTTATGAGATCGTAAGCGGCGGCGATGCCGAGTTCGCCCGCCTTCGAAATGTCGAGGTAGCCTTTCCGGGTGTCGCGCATGTAGATTTGCACAAGCCCGCGGTTGTAGTGCGCCTCGGCGAAGTGGGGGTTGAGCTCTATTGCCCTGGTGTAGTCGTCGAACGCCTCGGGCAACCGGTTCGACATCACCATCAGCCCGGCGCGGTTGTAGTAGATGTGTGCCAGTCCGGGCGACAGCTTGGCAGCCGAGTTGAGGTCGGCTATCGCCTCGTCGTAGTTGTATATGCGGTTCGACGATCCGCCCTGTATACGGTACTCGGGATCGTTCTCGATGGTGAGCCGGCTGATGCCTCCGCCGTCGAGCGACGAAATGAAGTCTATCATCTCTGCGCGGGTGGTCGAGCGGTTGATGTAGAGATAGGGGTTCGACGGGTTGGCCGCGATCGCGCGCGTTAGTGTACCCACCGAGTTGGTGAACTGTTTCACCAGCGATTGCGTAACACCGCGTTTGAAAAGCGTCTGCCAACTGTCGTCGCCGCCCGAGATGCGCGCCGCCAGCGCCCGATCGGTCTCCATGACACTTTCGGGCGGAATGTCGCTTTCGAGGCGCGTGAACGTCAGGTCTTCCATGTCCATATCATAGATGAAATCCTCCATCTCAGGGACGTAATATGTCATCGGCCCCACCCGCAGTGTGGTGTCGGGCGTGTGGAGCGAGAAACGGAACAGTGGGAGCAGGGCAAGGTTTTCGCGGTTGGGCGCGAGCCGGTCGAAGTTCTCCCCGGTGAACCGCGTCTCGAACGACATCAGGCGGGTGAAGTTCTGTTCGTCGTCGGCGTAGTCCACCAGCACCGAATCGGTCAGGCGACCCTTGTACTCGGCAATCTTGCGGTCGCCGGTGTTGCGGTCTTGTCGCGCGCCGCGGGTGTCGCGCAGCAGGTAACGCAGCTCGGAGCGGGCGTGATAGGCCGCCGCGAAATCGGGATAGAGCGCAATGGCCCGTGAATAGTCATCGACAGCCTTTCCCAGGTCGCCCAGCCTCGTGTACACCCCGGCGCGGTTGTACCACGCCACCACATTGTCGGGCGAGAGGGCCAACACTCGCGAGTAGTCGTCGCGCGCGCCTATCCAGTCGCCGATGTTGGATCGGATGATGGCGCGGTTGTAGTAAGCCACCGGTTCGTCGGGGTTCATGGCGATTACGCGCTCCAGGTCGGCTATCGCCTCGGGAAACCGGCCCAGCCGTTCATATGCCAACGAGCGGTTGAAGTATGAGTATGCGTAAGTCGAGTCGCGCCCCACGGCGGTCTCGAAGTCGAACAATGCCTCGGAGTAACGCCCCTGATCCATGTATATTCCTCCGCGGCGATTGTATCCGTCGGGGTTTTCGGTGTTGGTGCGGATGGCGGTGTTGTAGTCCTCCATCGCACGCACGGTGTCGCGCAGTTGCAGCCACGCCTGACCCCGGAGCAGGTAAGCGTCGGCCACGCGGTTGTTGTGGAAGATGTAGGTGTTGAAATCTTCTATCGCCGCCTCGAACTGCCGGTTCATCAGGTAGGTGTATCCGCGGCTGTAATACGACGCCGACAGGTCGGGCCGTAGATCTATCGCCTCCCGAAAGTCGGCCAGCGCGTCGTCGTAGTTGCCCATCAGCATTCGGGTGATGGCGCGGTGGTGGTAGGCCATTGTCGAGACGGGGTTTTTCTCGATGGCGGTGGTGAAGTCCTGTTCGGCTCCGAGGTGGTCGTCGAGGTTGGCTTTGGCGATGCCGCGAAAGAAGTACGCCTCGTAATCCTCGGGGTCGACCCTCAGCAGCGCATTGTAGATCGTGATCGCCTCGCGGTAGCGGTTTTCGACGAGATGCGAGCGGCCCATCCAGAAAAACCAGGCCTTGTTGTACTGCCCGTAAGAGGAGATCGACACCATGGCCGCAACGACCGCCACAGTCGCGATAAGATATTTTCGAATGGTTTTCGCTCGGGACATAATGGCGCGAAGTTAACGATTAATTTTGGAACTTTCGGGGATAGTCCGTAACTTCGCCCGGTTTTAGTTTATACTGATAACGTAATGAAAAAGGTAGATGTTGTGTTGGGAATGCAGTGGGGCGACGAGGGCAAGGGTAAGGTCGTCGACGTGCTCACCCCGGATTATGAAGTGGTGGCACGATTTCAGGGAGGGCCCAACGCCGGCCACACCCTGATTTTCAGCGGTGAGAAATATGTGCTCCACACCATCCCGTCGGGGATATTCCGCGGCGGCAGTACCAACGTCATCGGCAACGGCGTTGTGATCGATCCGGTGATCCTCGCGGGCGAGATCGCGAAGTTGGAGGCTGCGGGGATCGAAGTGCGATCCAAGTTGGTGGTGTCGAAACGCGCCCACCTCATACTGCCCACCCACCGCATGCTCGACGCGGCAAGCGAGGCGGCGAAGGGCGCCGACAAGATAGGCTCGACCCTCAAGGGCATCGGCCCCACCTACATGGACAAGACGGGGCGCAACGGCCTCCGTGTGGGGGACATCGTTTCGCCGCACTTTCTCGAAAGATACAACGCCCTCCGCCGCAAGCACGAGGGGTTGCTCTCCCAATACAAAGACTTTACCTACGACATAGCCGGATATGAGGCCGAATGGATGGCGGGGATCGAAACCCTGCGTAGCCTGCGCCTTATAGAGAGCGAGGTGGAGGTCAACGCCATGCTCGATGGTGGCGTGAAGATGCTGGCCGAGGGTGCGCAGGGGTCGATGCTCGACGTCGATTTCGGAACCTATCCGTTCGTCACCTCGTCCACCACGCTCTGCGCGGGGGTCTGCACGGGTCTCGGAGTTGCGCCGGGCCGCATCGGCGAGGTGTACGGAATATTCAAAGCCTACTGCACGCGCGTGGGCAGCGGCCCGTTCCCGACCGAGCTTTTTGACGCCGACGGCCAGAAGATGCGCGACGTGGGGATGGAATATGGCTCCACCACCGGCCGGCCGAGGCGCTGCGGCTGGCTCGACATGGTTGCGCTGAAATACGCCGTGATGATGAACGGCACGACCAAACTCATCATGATGAAGGGCGATGTGCTGAACGACTTCGATACGGTCCGCGTGTGCGTGGGCTACGAGGTGGGCGGCGAGAAGCTCGACTATTTCCCTTTCGAGACCAACGAGCCGATCATGCCGGTGTACCGCGACTTCGCGGGCTGGAAGGCCAACATAGGCCGCGTCAGGAAGTACGGGGACTTCCCCGCCGAATTCAAAACCTATGTCGAATTCATAGAACGCGAAACAGGCGTGCCCGTCTCCATAATCTCGGTCGGCCCCGACCGCGAGGAAACTGTGATCAGATAAATGGATTCAACAGATATGGAACTCACATGACATTTCACGGCTTGCTAAGCCTTAGCAACGGGCAAAACGAAAGTTTCACGGCCTGCTAAGCCTTAGCAACAGGCAAAACGAAAGTTTCACGACTTGCAGAGCTTCTGCAAGGAGTTACGACTAATTTATTGACGTATGAAAAAAGAGTTTAAAATCGTAGTGCTGGCAAAGCAGGTGCCCGATACCCGAAACGTGGGCAAGGACGCGATGACCCCCGAGGGGACGGTCAACCGCGCCGCGCTGCCGGCCATTTTCAACCCCGAAGACCTCAACGCCCTCGAACAGGCGCTCAGGATCAAGGATAAATTCCCCGGATCGACCGTCACCATACTGTCGATGGGGCCCCACCGCGCGGCCGAGATAATCCGCGACGCGATGTTCCGCGGGGTCGACGGGGGAGTGTTGCTCTCCGACCGCAGGTTCGCCGGGGCCGACACTCTGGCCACGTCCTACGCGCTGGCGTGCGCCGTTCGCAAGATCGCTCCCGACATGATCGTCGCGGGACGCCAGGCGATCGACGGCGACACCGCCCAGGTGGGAAGCCAGGTGGCCGAGAAGTTGGGCTGGCCGCAGGTCACCTACGCCGAGGAGATACTGTCGCTCGAAGACGGCAGGATGACAATCAGGCGCCGCCTGGAAAACGGCATCGAGGTGGTAGAGTGTCCGCTGCCGTTGGTGGTGACGGTCAACGGCTCGGCCGCCGACTGCCGACCGCAGAACGCGCGACGCATCATGAAGTACAAATACGCGCTGATCCCCACCGAGGCCGCCGCCTGTCCGGGCACGCTCGCCGGGGAACTGACAAAAAAGCACGACTATCTGCAAATAACCGAATGGACGGCCGACGCGGTCGATCCCGATCCGTCGCAGCTGGGGCTCGAAGGCTCGCCCACCAAGGTGAAGAAGATCGAGAACGTCGTTTTCCAGGCCAAAGAGTCGAA
>JAITWC010000031.1 GCA_031285485.1 Alistipes sp. | reverse complement strand
GGATAAATCTCATACGCGAACACCCCAATCTCGACAACAACTTTTGTGCTTTTTGAAGCATCGACTCTCGTGGTCACTTCCGACCGTTTCCAACGGGTCACTTTGACCGCTTTTTCCACAATGATCAAACGATTAGAAAAATGATTTTCTAAACAACTTCTTAACTCTTTATGCGGGCTGAGTTAGGAACTCCACACTATTAATAGTAGTATTTCGACATGAACAGATGGAACGAAAACCCGCCGAACCGACCCCGATGAGGATGTCGACCGGCGGATTCGGTCACAAGAGCCGTCAGATTCGTGCGGTCTCTACTTCGACGTTTTATAGGCCGGGCTGAGCCACGGTTCGGGTCCCTTTTCGAGACTTTCGGAGGCCCATCTGATACCGCGTTTCATCATTTCGAGCGCCTGGGGAACGGCAAAGTCGGCGGCAACGTGGCCGAGTGCGTTGTAAAACACCCTTCCATTACCATACTGTTTTTTCCACACGATGGGAGCAACGGCTCCGTCGAGCCAGAAGTTTTGTTCGCCGGTATAGGTGGTGGTAGCCATCACCTTCACGTTCGGGTCTACGTGAACGAAGTACTGTTCGGAGTGCATGTCGAAATCGGTCAGCCCGGCGGTCACCGGATCCTCATGGTCGATGATGTTGACGCGGTAGTCGATCACGCCGCCCGGGTGTGCAACCCACTGGCCGCCGACCATGTACTGGAACTCGACGTTGTTGCGGAATGCGTCACCCGTGCCGCCGTGCCATCCTGCCAGCCCCACGCCGCGACGAACGGCGTTGAGCAGACCTCTTTCCTGCTGGCGGGTAATCGTACCCATCGTCCACTGCTGGATGATGAGATCGACGTGGTTCATGATTGTAGTGTCGGTGTAGGGATCGAGGTTGTCGAACGCTTGCACAATGGCCCCTTCCGACTCCATCCACGGGACGAAGATGTCGCGGCACTGCACCGGCTCGTGGCCGTCCCATCCGCCATAGATGTAGAGAACTCTTTTACCTTTCAAGGGGCTGTCCTGAGCGAAACTCTGAAAGGTCGCCGCCAAAGCGATCAACGCCACGGCACAAATTTTTGTGATTCGATTCATAATGTTTATTAGGTTTATTAATAGGTTTCTTTTTAGAATTTTTTCCAATACGGCAGAACGTGTGGGTTGCGGTACTCATACCAATACAGCCTGTGATTCTGCGCTTCCGGATCGTCGACGAAGGTAAGTGTCACTGGATCCCAATGCACGGGACGTCCGAGTTCGTAGGCGATGTTGAGCAGGCAGCAGATTATGCCCGTCGAGCAGCCCGCCTCTATGGGCGCGATCGGTTCTTTTCTCGATCTCACACAGTCGATGAAGTTCTGCATGTGGGGCGAGCTGGTCTCGTAGGTACCCACGCCCACTTTGCTTCCGGAGATCGTCTCTTCTGTACGTGCAATCAGCGTCGGGTCCGAGCATTCGATGTAGCCGCGGGCAACTTTGATCCAGCCGTTGGTACCTTCGAAATGTATGCCTTTGGCGTTGGGCCTGTCTTCGCGATAGGGCTGTTCCTTCATCACCTGTCCGTTGGCGTACTTCATTGTGGCCCACTGTGTTCCGTTGTAGCCTGCGGGTATAAACTCCACTGGCCCGAGGCCGTCCATTCCCATAGCCGCTTGGGCAATGTCGAAGTGGTGCGCGCCCCAGTCACCGGTGAAACCGTTGCCCGTCTCGCGATAGTAGCGCCACACCGCCCAGTCGCCCTTCTCCTCGAGGTCGGGATAGGCGATGGGAGGACACATCTTCGAGTTGTAATGCACCACCGGACTCGTCATCGGGCCCAACCACTGGTTGAAGTTGAGATTGTTGGGTATCGGTTCCTCGGGAAGATCGAAAGGTGCGGGTGGCTCGCCGATCCTCGCGCGAATCTCGCCCACATATCCGATGGCTCCCTCTCTAACCATCTTGATGGCGGTCTGGAACTCCTTGCTCGAACGCTGCTGGCTGCCCACCTGAAGCACCCGGTTGTTTTGGCGCACGGCTCTGTTCACGGCCAGCGCTTCGGAGATTGTGTATGTGATCGGTTTTTCGCAATAGACGTCTTTTCTGGCTCGAAGCGAGTGTATAGTGTTCAGGGCGTGCCAGTGGTCGGGTGTCGAGATCACCATCGCGTCTATGTCATCGCGTTCCAGCAGATCTTCGTAGAACTCATAGGTGTCGCATCTTTCGACCATCCGGTTTGCCTTTTGCCACTCGGTGGCGAGTTTCACGAAACGTTCCCTTTTGATCGAGTCTACATCGCAACCGGCAACTATCTGCACGCCGGGACATTGCGTCAGGCTGTGGAAGTTGTTCACCCCTTGACGGCCCAGGCCGATGTAGCCCACCACCACGCGGTCGCTCGGAGCGGTGCGCACTCCGTTAACCATCCAGCTCGGCAGGATGGTCAAACTCGTGAGACCAAGAGCCGAAAGGCCCATGAACTCTCTTCGAGTCAGCTTTTTTGATTCATTGTCCATGCTCATTTCTATTTGAAGGATTATTGCCTGGTAAAAACGTTGTCTGCATATTCGATTTCCGATAATCGAGGGGAGTCACTCCGGTAAGTTTCTTGAACAGCTTTATGAAGTACGACGTGTCGTAGAACGACAGCGAGCTCGCAATGTCCCCCACACTGCTGTTCTCGGTGAGCAACATCAGTTGTGCCTTTTCTATCTTCCGCAGATTGATGTACTCTATGGGAGTGTGGTTGAGTCTCTGTTTGAATATCCTGATCAGGTGGTCGTCCGTGCAGGGGACAATGCGCGACAGCTCGCCCAGCGAAATCGACCGGTCGATGTTGGCCGAGATGTAGCGGATCACCTTCCTCAACCTGTGATCCTCCATCTCGATCCGCCGTGCTGCCTGCTCCAGAAAACGCGACAGCAACAGACACAATATCCCGTGCGTCTCCACCCGACTGTGGTAGGGGTGCGCCAGACTACCGGTCATGTTGCGTAGCAGTTCCCGCGGATTATCATAGCTCATCGGGTCGTAGCCGGGCAACTCGCGGCGTGGGTTGATCTCCAGCAATCTATCTATCAACCTGCCGGCCCGGCCGTCGGTCTCCACACGGAACGGGAACACAAAATCCTCCATGATCGGGATCCCACCGGTCGAGGGTTGTTCGTAAAGGTGCAGGTAGTAGAGCGACAGTTGTCCCTCGCACCGGCAGTTGTGTGTCGTGAACGGGGGTATCATGTGCAGGTAACCCGACTCCAGCGGATATGTCTCCGCGCCGATCGACACCTGCGCCGTGCCCTCCCTCACCAACCACATTCGGACGAAAGGGCTATTGACACCCCGCCAATTCCAGTCGCGGAAATGATCGGCCCGTCCGGCGTTGAGCAGGATAAAATTGGATATGTCGAGTTCCCGGTGCACGGATCAGAAAAAGGATAGGAGTGGTCGGTGTTTGGCAAAGATACGATAATTTTATCGAATAAAACAAAAAACCCGCCTTCATTTTGAGGCGAGTCTTTTCGTATTTTCGGTCATATTGTTTTTTCGAGCGGTGTACCCGATGCTTCGGCAGCGGATGGTCGTACATGCCGATCTCCGCTTCACGGCTTCCTTTGCGGGCGGCCCGGAGCGCGTCTTTTGGCGGTTTATTCGGTTTCATTGTGCTTTCTTTTTTTGCGTGGTTTGTGGTTTGCGCCCCACTCCCTGAGTTCGTCGCTGTAAAAGTAGAGCCACCGCCCGTCCTTGTGATAGGGCAGGCCTGTCGACAGAAGCTGACGAATGGCGCCGGTGGTCCGGCCCAAAATTTCACTCGCCCCGTTGATATCCACCCTCTGACGGCCCTCGGCGGCAACGGGTTCCGCGGCCTCCGGGGAAGTCGCGGTATCGGCCTTCTCCCGTTCCGGTTTAGATTCCAAAGCGGCTTTCCACGCCGGCTGCGTCATGTAGAACTTCACCACGTCCGATTCATAGAACAGCGTCCGCCGTCCCTCGGTGTACGATGGCAGCACACCCGACATCTCAAGTTCGTTGAGCATCCTGGGCCTCATCTTCAGCACCTTCAGCACGGTGTGTTTATCCATCGCGGCGCGATCCGGCGAGATGCTTTTTTCGAGGTGGTCGATCTTTTTTTCGATCAGCGCGATCCGCTGAACGATCTCGGGCAGCGCCGAGTGCTCGGAACCCTCGGCTGTGAGGATTTCGAGAATCTTCCCGACCGCCTCGGGCAGCCGGTCGAACGATAATTTTTTGGTCATGACTTGATCAGGATTGGTTATATTGCAGGAAGCAAAGATATAACAAACATCCGTATAGTCCAAATCGTTGCGTTTTTTTGTATGTACTCTCGTCGCACCGTTCGATGAAACCGTCCCGAGTTGGGGAAACCTTCCCGCAACCTGCGGCGCTCCGTCGGCCATTGCCGAAACCGTCCCGCAACCCGCGGCGCTCCGTCGGCCGTTGCCGAAACCGTCCCGCAACCCGCGAACCTCACCGCACAGACCGTCGAACCCTTTGCGCACGCCGGTCGCCCGTGAGTAAAGCGGTACCGAAGAGAACCGTCGATTGCCGGTTTGGAAAAATGTGCTATCTTTGTCGGGAACGCACGTTAAGTTCCGCATACCAAAAACTGTTAAAGCACATCTCTATGAAAACCGCAATCTATCTGTCGACGGCCGCGCTGGCTTGCCTTTTGGCTGCTCCCGCCGCCGCGCAACAGGATCACGTCGATATCGACTGGGATCCGCAACGCAACAAGGAGAATATCACCCCGTTCTCCGCACGTGTCAACTCGCCCGAGGTGCACGACGACCACACCGTCACCTTCCGCGTGCTGGCGCCCGAGGCCGGGAGCGTCACCGTGTCGGGCATGATGTTCGCCGGCGACCCCGACCGCCGCCGCGCCGAGATGACCAAAGACGATCGCGGATTGTGGAGCGTGACCCTCGGGCCGCTCGATCCCAACGTGTACCTCTACTGGTTCCAGGTGGACGGCGTGCAGATGGCCGACCCCAACAACACATACACCGGCCACGCCGCGATGCCCGCGTTCAGCATGGTGTGGGTGCATGGCGACGGCCCGGCGTTCTACGACGCCAGGAACGTGCCGCACGGTGCTATCACGCAGCGTTTCTACCACTCCGATGTGACGGGCGGCGAACGCTACATGTTGGTCTACACCCCTCCCGGTTACGACCCGGCGAAGAAATATCCCGTGCTCTACCTGATGGGCGGCTCGGGTGACCTGCCCGAAACGTGGACCATGCACGGCCAGGCCAACTTCATCATGGACAACCTGCTGGCCGAGGGTAAGGCCGTGCCGATGATAATCGTGATACCCAACAACCAGATGGTGCACCGGGCGCACCCGCGGCATACCGAACTGTCGTTCCCGCTGATCGAGCGCGAGTATCTGGAGGAGATCGTCCCGTTTGTGGAGAGCAATTACAGCACCGTGCCCGACCGCCACTGGAGGGCCATCTCGGGGCTTTCGATGGGGGGACGCCATGCGCAGTATGTGGGTTTGCGCAACCTCGACCTGTTTGCCAACGTCGGGATTCTGAGCGCCGCCATTGCCGTCGACGAAACTCCGGCTCTGCGCCGCGCCGACTTCAACGGGCAGTTGGACTACTTCTTCCTCGGCGCCGGAACGCATGAAACTTCGCCAACGGCACGCCATGAGGTGCTGCATCGTGAGTTGGAGGCTCTGGGGGTCGATCATGAGTATTATGTGGGCAGCCGCGGGGCGCATGACCTTATCGCGTGGCGGCATCTGCTGTACTATCGTTTCCTGCCGAACCTTTGGCGGAAACTTCCTGCCAACCAATAATCTTTAGTTTATGAACAGGATGATTAAATATCTGGCCGCGGCGCTCTTCATCGGGGCGCTGCTGGCCGTGGGTTGCAACCCGACTCCCGGCGGCGGGAGCGACGGGAGTTTCGACAAGTCGCTGCTCTACGCCGGGACGGGCGAGTGGTCGCTCACGCGCAATTTCGGAAGCGGTCCCGAGGAGTTGTGCCACAAGTTCAACGCCAACGGTACCGGGTGGGAGAAGAACATCACCCTCGAACAGTTGGAGGAGCAGCGGTTCACTTGGTCGCTCACCGGGTCGAGGCTCACCTTCATCCACGACGTGGAGATGGGCGGTGCCGTGCCCGAAGACTGCATCGTGGTGACGCTCACCGCCACTACGTTGATCTACACCACCGAGAACGGTACGCGTGTCACCTGCACCAAGCAGAAGTAAACACTCCGGCCATTCAATCCGCGTTTGCGCGCGAACGGCCGGTCAACCCGACTTAAAAAATGTTATGAAGAAATTTTGGAAGATATCGGCTATCTGTGTGGGTTCGATCGTGGGGCTTGCGGTGGTGGCGGTTTGTGTGGCGCTGTGGATGGTTTTCACTCCGGCGCGAATGACCCCTATTGTGCAGGAGCAGTTGCCACGGTTCATTACGGCTCCCGCGCAGATCGAGCGTGTGGAGCTTACTTTTTTCAGCACTTTTCCGCGTTTCTGCCTCGGGGTGGACGGTGTGACGGTGGTGAACCACATTGAGGGTGCGCCGGGCGACACGCTTGCGAGAGTGGGGCGGCTTGAGGCTGCGATCGACATTAGGGCTCTGATGCGGCGGGGCGAGATCATCCTCTCGGATGTTGCCCTGCGCGACGGCGCGGTGAATCTCTACACCGACGCGCGGGGGCGAACCAATTACGATATTGTGAAGTCGGAGCCCGATGCCGACACGACGGCGACCGGGTTCACCACGCCGCGCGTAGAGGTCGACCGCGTGCGGATCGAGCGCTTCGACGTTCGCTGGGTCGACGAGCAGTCGCTGCTGACGGCTTCCGTCACGGGGCTTTCGGGTGATTTGGCCGCGTTGTTCGACGGCGAGGCGATGTCGGCGACTGTTGACGTGGCGGCTCCTTTTGATGTGGAGTTCGGCATGGGCCGTGCCGATTCGCTGCTCGCGGCGACGCTCAGGGGTGTTACCCTCGCGGTGTCGGGCGTGATGAGGGGCGATGAGGCAGAGGCCGACGTCACACAGTTTGGGGTGGCGGGCGCGACTGTCGTTTATGGCGGCGAACGCTATCTTGCCGACGCCCCGATCGCGCTCGTTGCTGCGGCCGGGGGTGACCTGGCGGCGGGTACATATAATATAAGGGGTGCGTCGCTGGACCTTGCCGGTCTCGGCATCGCGCTCGACGGGACAGTGCGGCTCGACGCGGGGGGAGTGGCCGGGGCGATCGACTCCGATCTGAATTACAAGTTCGAGGGGTGGACGTTGGCCGACGTTCTTGCGCTCGTGCCTCCGGCTTTTGCGTCGTATCTCGACGGCATCACGGCCGAGGGCACGCTCTCGTCCGAGGGGACGGTGAATGGAGTGTATGCCGCCGCAACCGCCGACCGGCCGGGAACGACACCGACCGTTGAGGCGAACGTCAGTTTCGCCGACGGTCGGGTGAGCTACCCCGCAATGCTGCCGTGGCCGTTGCGCGACGTGGCCGCCGACCTCACCATCAAAACCGACATGACCGACGCCGCGTCGAGCGTGAGGATCAACAGCCTCGCCGCCCGCACACGGCGTTCGTCGCTGCGGGCGCGGGGATCGGTGGTGAGCCTGCTGAGCGATCCGCGTGCCGACATCACCGCCGACCTCGACGCCGATCTGGCCGACGCCGCGCCGTTCATTCCCGACTCGCTACGCCTTACCGCCGCCGGGCGTGTGGCAGGCAGCGTGAAGGCCGACGTGCGCATGTCGCAACTCGCGGCGATGGCACTCGACAGGATGAAACTTTCGGGCGATCTGACAGTCACCGGGCTTGACGCCGTTTACGACACGATCGCCGTTGCCGCGCCCTCGGCCCGCCTCGCCTTCGCACTGCCCAACGCCAACCCCTCGACACGATTCACAACCTTCGCCTCGGCCACCATAGAAACAGACCGCCTGACCGCCAGCGCCGGTGACAATACCCGCGTCGAGATGGAGGGCGCGGGTGTGGTGGTCGAAACGTCGAACCTGCTCGACACCGTTCGGACTCCCTCCGTGTATCTCAATACTGTTTTCTCGCACCTTGCCGCGCGAGCCGACACGATCTCTGTCGACGCCGGTCATACAGGCATGGTTTTGTCGACGGAATCGAACCTGAGAGCCACCGGAGAACATAACTTCAGAGTGGATTTCACCACCCCCGAGCGGCTGTCGGCCACTATGGGGGCGATGTCGGCGCGGGTCGACACCCTCGGCTTGGTCGCGGCCATAAATTACGACCCCCGGCGCGGCGACCACCTGTGGCAGAAGTTCCAGCCGCTGGGCAGTATGGTCGTGAGCGGGGCGAGTGTCTCGGTACCGTCGCTCGACTATCCGGTGCGGATGCCGAGTCTGGAGATGGAGTTCAACCCGCTGGAGTTTCGCGTGATGAAGGCGCGCGCACTGCTCGACCAGAGCGACTTCTCGCTCTCGGGCACGATCGACAACATAGACGCATGGTTCCGCGGCGACGACATACTCCGTGCCGAGTTCGACTTCCGCTCGCCCGTCACCAACGTCACCCAACTGCTGGCCCTGACGAGCGGGCTGGGCGACGAAACACTCGAAACCGGGAAAGCCGGCGACGCCACCCCGCCCGACGTCTTCACCGGCCCCTACATGGTGCCCAAGGGGGTCGACCTGACGCTCCACGCCGACATCGGCGAGGTGTTGTGGCACGGCGAATCGCTGCTGACAGGCGTGAGGGGCGACGTGCAGGTACACGACGGGGTGCTGTTCATCACGCCCGAGGTGGCGTTCACCTCGCCCGTCACGACGGGCAACATCCAGCTGATGTACCGCACGCCCGCCAAGAACAACCTCTTCGCCGGGGTGGGAGTACACCTCGACCGGATCGACATGGCGGAACTGGTGAGGCTCATTCCCGACCTCGATCGGTTGATGCCCGCGCTGAGGGGGTTCTCGGGCACGGGCGAGTTCCACTGCGCCGTCGAAGGGTACATGGACTCGACGTACAGGTTCAAGATGTCGACCCTGCGCGGCGCGGGATCGATCGCCGCGGTCGATCTGGCCCTCAGGGACGAGGAGCTTTTCCGCCGCATAGCCGTGCTGCTCAAATACCGCGACCAGAGTACGCTGCGCATCGACAGCATGAGGGCCGAGTTCACCGTGCTGCGCAACGAGATCAACCTCTATCCGTTCCTGTTGAAAGTCGACCGCTACGGCGCCGTCATCGGCGGCCGCCACAACCTCGACCAGACCTTCGACTACAACATCTCGCTCGTCGAAAGCCCGCTGCCGTTCCGCGTGGCGGTCGACGTGACCGGCTCGGCCGACGATCTGCGCTTCAAAGTGTTTTCCAGGAGCCGCTACCCCGACTTCTACCGACCGCGCTACGAGGGGGTCGTGGAGAACCGGCAGATGGAGCTGCGAAACCTGATCCGCAACTCGCTCCTTGCCGGGCGGAAAGAGGATGAATGATCGTTGCCGCCCCGAAATCCGACCGCGCAGACACTTGCTTCAGTTGACGCAACCCTGCCCGAGGCCAAAAACACACTTGCTTCAGTTGACGCAACCCTGCCCGAGGCCAAAAACACACTTGCGTCGGTTGACGCAACTCCGCCCGAGGCCAAAAACACACTTGCTTCAGTCGACGCAACCCTGTCCGAGGGCAAAAACATACTTGCGTCGGTTGACGCAAACGAGCGCCGCAGGTGCGAGGCTCATCGAGGGAGGCCCGCAAGTCGCCGCGACAGCGGCGGGGCGGGAAAAGCCGACCGAGGTAACCCTGCCCGAGACCAAAAATGCCCTTGCGCCCCCGGGCGCAACCGAGCGCCGCGGGTGCGAGGTAACCGCTTAAAAAAGATCGAGGCTGCGCGTGTGTTCCGTGCAGCCTCGATCTTTTAAGTCGGAACCCCGGGAACTAACGAAGCCGGGTCCCGGGAGAGATGGTGAACTCGAACGTGCGGTCGGCGTAGGGGATGCGGAACTCGGGTTCGGGCAGCGCGCCCCAGCTGTTGATGCACGCCAGGCCCGACTGCACGCCGTCGATGCAGACCCACACGCGCCCATCGCGGGTGAGGTCGGCCGGGTGCCTGTTGCGTTTGAACAGGCCCTCGTCGAGTTGCTCCTGCGAGTAGTGGAGCGCCGAGGCCGAGAATGCGGCCGAAGACGCGAACCGAAGGCCGCGCCCGTCGAGGTTGCTCTGGCGCCACCATCTCAGGTCGCTCTTGGTGCCCGTCTCCTGCGGACGGTCGTAGGCCCAGAACTGCTCGTCGGCCGTCTGGTGCCACACGCCCAGGAACTGCGAATCCTTGCGGTCGGAGTAGTTTTCCACCGGCCCGCGGCCGTAGAAGTCGCTCAGGTCGAACACGGCGGGCATCACCATCCGCATGCCGAAGCGCAGCATGTCGGGCACGCGGGTCTGTCTGTCGGCCGCGGCCTGGGCCTCTTCGTCGGCGTCGAGGCTCTGGCGGACCGACATCTCGCCCGCGTTGTTGATGGTGTACACTATCCGGAGCTTGCCGCCCGTGTTGGTGAGGTCGTAATCGGCCGTCACGACGGCCATTCCGTCGGTCATCTCGTGGCCGAGCGAGGTGAGGCGGAGGCCCGGATCGCGCCAAACGCCCGCCCTGCGTTGCAGACCGGCACCGAAGTCGTTGTCGGTGGGCCCGCGCCAGAAGTTCGGCTGGAGCGTCGTGCCGGGGGCGATGAAGTCTACGCCGTCCACGCGGTAGAGCATCACGAAGCCGTTAGAGCGACGGAAATCTATCTGGAAGTTCCCGGACTCGACGATGAGCCAGGTGCGGTCGTTGTCGCGCACGCTCACGGTTCCCGCCGAGGTGTGGCGGTCGACCGAACGGTTGGCGAGGATGGGATAGGCGGCGGCGAAGTCCCACTCGCGGATCGGCAGCTGCTGGCGTGCGACGGCGTGACCGGCGCTCAGCAGCGGTTCGGCGTTCACGAGGCGGTACTCGACGTTGAGCATCAACTCACCCCGGGCGGGCAGGCGTCCGGCGAACGGCAGGGTGATGGTTTGCTTACCCTGCGGAGCGACGTCGAGAGGCTCGGTGCCGCTCAGTATCTCGCGTCCGTCGCACAGCACCGTCCACGCGAGGCGCACGTTGCCAAGGTCGCGGAAGAAGTTTTCGTTGTAAACCTCGATGCGGCCGTTATCGATGTCGACCGCCGTTGTCCACACCGACTGGTGGTAGTAGCCGACCTCCTCGGTGTGGGGATTGGGCTTGCGGTCGGGATTGATCAGGCCGTTGTTGCAGAAGTTGCCGTCGGTGGCGTCGTAGGAGTTGAAGTCGCCGCCGTAGGCGTAGAACCACTCCCCGTCGGGGCGGTAGAGGCGCTGCGACTGGTCGACGAAGTCCCAGATGAAACCGCCCTGATAGTGGGGTTCGCGGCGGATCAGATCCCAGTACTCGCCGAAACCACCCATCGAGTTGCCCATTGCGTGGGCATACTCACACTGGATGATGGGTTTGGCGGGATTGCCCTGCGAGTAGCGTTCGGCCTGCGCGTAGCCCATGTACATGGGACACATGATGTCGGTGTTGTCGCCGCCGTGGGCCTGTTCGTACTGCACGGGGCGCGATGGGTCGAAACTTTTGATCCACTGGTAGGCGGCCGTGAAGTTGGGGCCGTTGCCGGCCTCGTTGCCCAGCGACCAGATTATCACCGAGGCGTGATTGAAACTGCGCTGCACGTTGCGGGTGTTGCGCTCCATGTGGGGTTTGGCGTAGGATTCGTTGCGGGCCAGCGTTCTCTCGCCGTAGCCCATGCCGTGCGACTCGACGTTGGCCTCGGCCACGACGTACAGGCCGTACTCGTCGCACAGCTGATACCACAGGTTGTTGTCGGGATAATGGCACGTGCGCACGGCATTGATGTTGTACTCCTTCATCAGGCGGATGTCCTGTATCATGCGGTCGCGGCTCACCACGTAGCCGTTGGTCGGATCCATCTCGTGGCGGTTGACGCCCTTGATGAGTATCGGCTGACCGTTGACGAGCAGTTGTCCGCCCTTTATCTCGACGTTGCGGAAACCGACTTTGAAAGGTATTGCCTCGACCACGCGGCCGCCCGACGAGAGGGTGACGGTGAGGTCGTACAGAGTCGGCGTTTCCGCCGACCATGCCGCCACGCCGTCCACTTCGAGCTTCATGGATGCTTTCGCGCCGCTCACCCGCAGCGACTGCGAGGCGACGGTCAGCCCCTTGGGGTCGTTCAAAGTCACTTCGACGGTCGCGCCACGGGCCGCGGCGGGGAACTCCAACTCTGCGGCGACGGTGCCGTTGCGGAAACCCTCGTCGAGGCTCGCGGTGTAGCGCACGTCGGCAATGTGACGCCGCTCGTGGGTGTAGAGGTAGCAGTCGCGTCCCACGCCCGAGAAGCGGAAGAAGTCCTGGTCCTCAAGGTACGATCCGTCGCACAGGCTGAACACCTGGAAGGCGATGAGGTTGTCGGCCCCGGCCTTCACGTAGCGCGTGATGTCGAACTCCGCCTCCAACTTGCTGTCCTCGCTGTAACCCACATACTGCCCGTTGACCCACAGGTAGATGTTGGATGTCACCGAGCCGAAACTCGCCACGATCTGCTGTCCGTTCCACCCGGCGGGGATATTTATCGTGCGGCGGTACGAACCCACGGCGTTGCGTTCGGTGGGCACGTTGGGCGGGTCGTTGCGGAACTGGTCACGCCATCGGTAACCGACGTTGAGATACTGCCGGTCGCCATAGCCATGGGCCTCCCACAGACCCGGCACGGGGATCGTGTCCCAGTGGGAGTCATCATAGCCGGTGCGGAAGAAGTCGGTGGGCCTTGCGTCGGTGTTCGGCACCCACGCGAATCGCCAGTCGCCGTTGAGCGACAGAAAACGTTCGGAGGCCGACGGGTCGCCCGCAGCGGCGAGGTCTGCGTTCTCGTAGGCGAAGTAGTCGGTGTGCATCGCCATTCTGTTCACCGCGTTCACGGTCGGGTCGCGCCACTCGTTGCCCGACTGGGCGGTGGCGGCGGTGGCGCACGCGAGTGCCGCCACTGTAATTATCAAATGTCTCATTTTTAAGGATATAAATTTTTAAGAGTTAAGTTAACATCTCTACTGTCCACTAAAAGTTGGGCGGATTAAAAATTAAACAAATTTGGTTCACATGAGCCATCGGGTTTTTTGAAAATATTTAGAGGTTGTTTGAATTTTTCATGCTTTAATTAATTGACTATCAGCATGTTGTCGGATATTTTTCGTATCTTTATGGTTCTCAACCACATAAAGAATGAAAAAGCATTATCCGAGCAATCTGACCGATAACCAATATGAGGCAATATTACGAATAATCGGCGATAAACGCAAGCGACAA
>JAITWC010000019.1 GCA_031285485.1 Alistipes sp. | reverse complement strand
TTGTCGATCTTCACGTAGGGGTAGAGGATCTTTTCGCCGGTGTTCATGCCCTTGTCGGCGGGCGTGGTGATCATGGCGAAACCGTTTTCGGGGCTCACGATGTCTTTCGTGGCGGGGGTCGTGGCCGTCGCGAGCGCGATCGCCGCGTTGAAGGTGCCGAACGTGCTGGCCGAGTTCAGGCCCGTGATCGCCGCCTTCAGGGCGGCGCCCGGGTTGGCGATCACAACCAGGTTCTTCGAGGCGGCGGAGATCTTCACCGCTTCCGGCTTCTTGTCCGTGTAGGAACCCGTCTGCGCGGTGGCGTCGATCAGGTTGTAATAGAGGCTGCTGCCCGGAACGCCCACCACGGTGCCGGCGTCGGTGAACGTGACCAGGTAGAGCTTGTCGAGCGTGCTCTCGGCCGGAAGGCCCTCGTTTTCGGAGCTTGCGCGGGTCGAGCGGGCGTCCACCCTGATCGACAGGTAGGCCACGCCGGTGTTTCCCGGGTTGGTTCCATCGCCGCCGTTCTCCTTGGTGCAGGAGGCGAGGATCATCGCTGCCGCGGCAGCGATCGTAAACATGATCTGTTTCATTGCGTTAAAAATTAAATGGTTAAAGAAAAATAAAAACTGTTCGTTACGGTTCATTCCGATTGCTTTCGGGTGGTGGGCGTTGCGGCGGCCGTGGGCGCTGCGCCCCTCTCGAATCCCGTGCGGCAAAAGTAGGCTCTGCGGCGTCGGCGGCGAAACCGTGCCCGTCTGATTTTCGAAAGCCGCTTTCTGAAAATCGAAACGCCTCCGTGCCGGAATTAAAAAAACGCACCGCGGGCGCACGTAAATGGCGCCGCGGTGTCGGAGTCTCGCGGTAATTTCATATCTTCGCACCCGCAACCGCCCGATTGGGACCGCGCGCCGCCCCGCGGGGCGCCGGAACGGGAAACATACACGTCGGGAGCGGCCGGTTTTATCCTTTCCCGCGGGCGGGAAACCGCAAAAGCAACTGAAATTGCCC
Source organism: Alistipes sp. (assembly GCA_031285485.1). Classification (GTDB taxonomy): domain Bacteria; phylum Bacteroidota; class Bacteroidia; order Bacteroidales; family Rikenellaceae; genus UBA940. The sequence continues at coordinate 7,192 of JAITWC010000019.1, read as the reverse complement.
TTTCCCGCGGGCGGGAAACCGCAAAAGCAACTGAAATTGCCCTTTCCCGCGGGCGGGAAACCACAAAAGCAACTGAAATTGCCCTTTCCCGCGGGCGGGAAACCACAAAAGCAACCGAAATTGACCTTTCCCGCGGGCGGGACACCGACAAAACGTTTAATAAAACAAAAAAAAGAGATGAAAATTAAACCACTACAACTGCACAGCCTCCGCAACAACGAGCTGTTCGAGTTTTGCAGGGAGCTGATCGCGCTGGTCGGGGCCACCACCCCCGCCGCGCTGAAGATCGAGCCGCAGTGGGCGGCGTTCACGGCCCTCTACGCCCAGGCCGACGAGGCGCTCAAAAAGGTGGAGGGCAGCACCATCACCGCCGACATCGCCGAACTCGACCACCGGCGCGACAACCTCATCAGGGGCCTGCGCGACCTCGTCGACGCGGGCCTGCTCCACTTCGACGACGCCACCCACCAGGCCGCGCGCCGGGTCGAGCAGGTGCTCGACACCTACCGCGACGTGCTGCGGCTGGGTGTGGTGGAGCAGACCTCGGCGGTCTACAACCTGCTGGTCGAGCTGACGGGCGAGGGCCACTCCGCCGACTGCGAGCGGCTGGGGCTGGTGCCGTGGATCGGCGAGCTCGACCGCGTGAACACCGCCATCGAGAAGGCCTTCGCCGCGCGCAACGACGAGGAGGCCGCCCGCACGACGCTCGTGCTGAAGGAGGTGCGCGCCGCGCTGACCGACGCCTACCGCGCGCTCACCGAGCGCATCGACGCGCTGGCCCTCATCGAGGGCGGGGCGGTGTACGGGCGCTTCATCGGCGAGCTGAACGTGATCGTGGCCCGTTACAAAGACCTCGTGGCCGCCCGCCGCGGACGCGCCGCCGCCGAGAAAGCCCGCGGGGAGGCCGAAGCCGCCGCCGCGGCCGGTGTCGATGTGGAGACGTGGCGCTCCATGCAGCGCGCGGCCCGCGCCGCCGAGGACGCCGCCCGCAGGGTCGCCGCCGGTGCCGCACGCGCCGCCGTGGTCGAGCGCTCCGACGCCGGGGCCGTCGAGGTCGTCGCCGCCGGAGAACCGAAGAGATAACAACCGACAGACAGCAACCGAACATGAAAACATTCAAAGCTTCAAGGCTGGTGCTCACGCTGGGGCTCGTATTCGGACTTTTCGCCGCCGTGCCCCTCGCCTTCATGGCGATCCGCGGCACGGGCGAGGGATATGTGATCGGCGTCGACGGGATCACCCACAACGGCGCCCCGCTCGACATCGACCGCGACTCGTTCGAGTGGCTGGGCGCGTCGATAGTCAAGGACTCCACGCGCGTCTACTTCCACGGACAGCCCGTGGCCTGGGCCGACGCCCCGACATTCGAGCAGATCGGCCCGACCTTCTTCCGCGACCGGAACGGACTCTACCGCGAAACCACAAGCATCTTCACCGAAAACCAGCTGGTGCCCCTCACGGGCGATTTCGACTCCGAAACCCTGACCGGCGTCGACCACGCGTTCTACAAGGACAAGAACCGGGTCTACCACTTCGACTTCAACTTCATCGCGGGGGGCGATCCGCTCGAACCGGTGGACGTGGAGGGGATCGATCCGGCGACGTTCGAGGCGGTCGACGAGGTTCCCAACGTCGTCTGGTACCGCGACGCGAAGTGGATATACTTCGGCGGCTGGCACGACTTCCGCCGCGCCGAGGAGATCGACCGCGACACCTTCGAGGTGCTTAGCCGGCAGGTGGCCAAGGACAAAAACAACGTCTACCACCTCACCCGCGGCCTGCGCTCCGAGGGCGAACGAGCCACCGAACGCGACGACTACGCCGTGCTGAAGGGGGCCCACGCCCCGTCGTTCCGAATGATCGACCAGCAGACGTTCGAGGATCGGAACACCGCCTGGACAATCGAATGAACGTACTTCTGACAAAGGTTTATCTATGCGTATGAAATTACCCGAAAAAGTAAACATCCTGCTGCTGGGCGGCGGAGGGCGCGAACACGCCCTCGCCCGCAGCCTCGCGGCAAGCCCGCGCTGCGGCAGGCTCCACATCGCGCCCGGCAACGCCGGAACATCCGCGTGCGGCACCAACGTGGACATTGAGGCCACCAACTTCGGCGCCATCAAACAGTTCGTCCTCAACCACGGCGTGGGCCTCGTGGTCGTCGGGCCCGAGGAGCCGCTCACCAAGGGAATAGTCGACTTCTTCGAGAGCGACCCGGAGTTGAAGTTCGTGCCCGTCGCCGGGCCGGACGAGGCGGGGGCGCGGCTTGAGGGAAGCAAAGATTTCGCGAAGGGGTTCATGACGCGCCACTCGATACCCACCGCCGCCTACCGCACCTTCACCAAAGAGGATGTGGCCGACGGCGAGGCGTTTCTGGCGACGCTGAGGCCGCCCTACGTGCTGAAGGCCGACGGACTGGCCGCGGGCAAGGGGGTTATCATCGCCCCGACGCTCGACGAGGCGCGCGCCGAGCTACGCGAGATGCTGGGCGGAAAGTTCGGCGCGGCGGGTTCGCGGGTCGTCATCGAGGAGTACATGCACGGCATAGAGTGCTCGGTGTTCGTCGCCACCGACGGCGCCGGCTACCGAATCCTGCCCGTCGCCAAGGATTACAAACGCGTCGGCGAGGGCGACACCGGGCCCAACACCGGCGGCATGGGAGCCGTCTCGCCGGTACCCTTCGCCGATGACGGGTTCATGCGCAGGGTCGAGGAGCGGATCGTGCGGCCGACCGTCGAGGGCCTCGCGGCCGAGGGGATCGTCTACCGCGGCTTCATATTCATAGGTCTGATGAACGTCGGCGGCGAACCGCGCGTGATAGAGTACAACGTGAGGATGGGCGACCCCGAGACCGAGGTCGTCTTTCCGCGCATCACCAGCGACGCAGTCGAACTGTTCGAGGGGATCGTGTGCGGCACGCTCGACAAGTATGAATTGACCGTCACCCCGCAGTGGGCCACCACGGTGGTGTGCGTCTCGGGCGGCTATCCGGGCGACTACCGGAAAGGTCTCCCGATCACAGGGCTCGGGGTCTCCGGCCGGCCGGAGACGATAGTGTTCCACGCCGGCACCCGGCGCGCGGGAGAACAGACCGTCACGGCCGGCGGCCGCGTTCTGACCGTCACCTCGCTGGCCGCCACCATGCGGCAGGCGCTCGACGCCAGCTACCGCGCCATAGCCGGCATCGGCTTCGAAGGCATGGCTTTCCGGCGCGACATCGGCCGGGACCTGGAGTAGCGCGGAACCTGAAATAGAATTATGAACGCCTCGCGGCAATCCCTCATAGTTTCGGTGCTGCTTTGCGCGCTGTTGGCGGCCCTTTTCGTCGCCCGTTGGCGGCTTGCGCCCTACGCTTTGGAGGCACCCTGCGAGGGGGGCATGCCGCTGGCCGCCGCGCTCACCCGGTTCACCGTTGCCCACGGCTGGTGGGCCGCCGCCTGCGCCGCCGTCGTGGTCGGGTGGACGCTGCTGCTCGTGGTGCAGCTGAGCGTGAAGTACGCCCCCGCCTCAAGCCGCAACTATCTCCCTCCGCAGATATTCCTTGTCGTCGCGGGCGGAGTCGCCATAGCGGGCGAGGCCCTGGCGGCGCTGTTGGCCGCGTGGTTTCTGGTGCTGTCGGTGAGGCAGTTCGTGTTTTCGTTCCACAAGGGATACAGTTTCACCGAGCTTTTTCACGCCGGGTTCTGGCTGGGGCTCGTACCTTTATTATACGCTCCGGCCGCGGTGTGGGTTGTGCCCGTCGCGGTTTCGGCGCTGATAGTCTTCCGCCGGTTGTTTCGCGAGGGGGTGGTGTGTCTGGCGGGAGTTGCGCTGCCGTTGCCTGCGGCGGGATTCGTGCATTGGGCTATGGGCGGTGAGGCGGGCTACATCTGGCAAGAGGTGTGGCGATGCACGGTCGAGCAGCCCGACGTTGCGTTCTCGCTGCCCTTCACCACGATCGCGGTGGCGTTGCCCGTGGCGGCGCTTGTCGCCTCGGCACTCGTCCGGGCGGCCGGTATGCGCAACAATATCCGCAAGACTCCCTGGAAATTCGTCGCCTTCACGGCGCTGGTGCTGCTTTGGATGGCGGGATCGGCGGCGCTCCCCGGCACGTCGACAACTCTGGCCGCCCTTTGGGGCGTGCCTTGCTCGGTGATTCTGCCCTATGCTTTTGCGGGACACGGAGCGGGTGCCTCCACTGCGATCTATTCTCTTATTCTGGCGGCTGTTTTGGCACTCCATCTGCTGCCTGTTTTGGGTATTCCGGTTCCATAAACGTCACTCCGTTCGGCCGAACCCTCCATTTCCCTGAACTTTTTGGTGCCGCATGGAAAAAAAGAGCCGCACCATTATCCGGCGCGGCCCCCAATCCCAAAAATTAAAAATTCCCTACTTCTTATATATCTTGGTGTAGCCGTAGATGGCCGATTCGCCCAGTTCTTCCTCGATGCGGAGGAGCTGGTTGTATTTCGCCATACGGTCGGAGCGCGACATGGAGCCGGTTTTAATCTGGCCGCTGTTGGTGGCCACGGCTATGTCGGCGATGGTGCTGTCTTCGGTTTCGCCGCTGCGGTGCGAGGTGACCGAGGTGTAACCCGCGCGGTGGGCCATTTCGATGGCGTCGAGGGTCTCGGTCAGCGAACCGATCTGGTTGACCTTGATGAGGATCGAGTTTCCGCAACCCATCTCGATGCCCTTGCGCAGGAAGTCGACGTTGGTTACGAACAGGTCGTCGCCCACGAGCTGGCACTTGTCGCCGATGGCGTCGGTGAGCATTTTCCAACCTTCCCAGTCGTTTTCGCTCATGCCGTCCTCGATCGAGTCGATGGGGTATTTGGCAACGAGGTCGGCGAGAAATTTAACCTGCTCGGCCGAGCTGCGCCTGGCACCCTTGTCGCTTTCGAACTTGGCGTAGTTGTAGACGCCGTCCTTGTAGAACTCGCTCGACGCGCAGTCGAGGCCGATCGACACCTGACCGCCCTCTTCCTTGCGGCCGGGTTTGTAGCCCGCCAGTTCGATGGCCTTGATGATGCTTTCGAGAGCGTCTTCGGTACCGTTCAGCGCGGGAGCGAAGCCGCCTTCGTCGCCGACGGCGGTCGACAGGTTGCGGTCGTGCAGCACTTTCTTCAGGGCGTGGAAAACTTCGGCGCCCATCCGCAGACCCTCGCGGTAGCAGCAAGCGCCGACGGGACGGATCATGAATTCCTGGAACGCGATGGGTGCGTCGCTGTGCGAACCGCCGTTGATGATGTTCATCATCGGCACGGGCAGGGTCTTTGCGTTGGTACCGCCGATGTAGCGGTAGAGGGGCACTCCGAAGTAGTCGGCGGCGGCGCGGGCGACGGCCAGCGACACGCCGAGGATGGCGTTGGCGCCGAGGTTCGACTTGGTTGCTGTGCCGTCGAGGGCGATCATCAGGCGGTCGATGCCCACCTGGTCGGTGACGTTGAGGCCGATAACCTCGGGAGCGATCACGTCGTTGACGTTGGCAACGGCTTTGGTGACGCCCTTGCCCAGATAGCGGCTCTTGTCGCCGTCGCGAAGTTCGAGTGCTTCGTTCTCGCCGGTGGAGGCTCCGCTCGGAACGGCGGCGCGTCCGAAAGCTCCCGAAACGGTCGATACTTCCACTTCGATGGTGGGGTTTCCTCTTGAGTCGAGAATTTCCCTTGCGTGTACTGATACGATTTGCATGGCTGCGATATTTTGATAGTTGAGTTATTGCCGGTGTTGTTACCTTAATTTACGCGGACGCAAAGATATTAAAAATTATTATTATTTTTGTATCGCTGACTGCGATTAAGATTCCGGATTATGAAACCCACATGACGTTTCGGTACGCCAAAGAGCGCGATTTACTGCTTGCACGGGCTGTGCAACAGGCAAATCGCAAGTTTCACGACTTGCACGGGTTGTGCAACGGCCGACGGAGGTAACGCACACCATAAATTTATTTACATGCGCATGAAAGCAACCATTATAGGCGCGGGCAACCTCGGAGGTGCCATAGCCCGCGGCCTGGCAAAGGGCACGTTTTTGAAGGCGGAGGAGATCACCTGCGTCGACCCCAACCCCTCCGCTCTCGAACGTCTGGCGTCCCTCGGGCTGCCGTTCAACACGACCCGTGACCTGAAAAAGTCGCTCGTCGGGGCCGACATCATCATACTCGCCGTCAAGGAACAGGCCGTGCCGTCGGTGCTCGAAGACGCCCGCGGGGCGATCGACCCCCGACGGCAGCTGCTGTTCTCGACGGTGGCCGGGTTGAGCATCGACGCCCTGGAGGAGATGACAGCCCGGGTCTGCGGGGACGACACCCGGCCCGTCCTCTTCCGCGTGATGCCCAACATCGCCGTCTCCGTCGGCGAAAGCATGACCTTCATCTCATCGCTCAACGCCAACGCCGACCAGACGAAACTCGCCGAACGGATCTTCGGCGAGATGGGGCGGACGATGGTCATTCCCGAACGCCTCATGCCCGCGGCAATGGCCGTCGCCTCCTGTGGCCTTGCCTACGCCATGCGCTATGTCCGTGCCGCGATGAACGGCGCGGTCGAGGCCGGTTTTTCCGCCGCCGAAGCGCACGACGTAGTGTTGCAAACCGTAAAGGGAGCGGTGGATCTGCTGGCCCGCGGAGAGCATCCCGAAGCGGAGATCGACCGCGTGACCTCTCCGGGAGGCTACACGATCCGCGGACTGAACGCGATGGAGGAGAAGGGATTTTCAAGCGCCGTCGTTGCGGGTATACGCGAAAGCTACAAGAACAGTCGGTGATGAGGATAGTCGTCAAGATAGGCAGCAACGTGCTGACCCGGGCCGACGGAACGCTCGACGTTACGCGCATATCGGCCCTCACCGACCAGATCGCCACCCTGTGGAGGGAGGGCGTGCAGGTGGTGGTGGTCTCTTCGGGCGCCGTCGCCTCGGGACGCGGCGAACTCGCCGGTCGCCTGCCCGAACACATGCAGGGAGCGGGCAGCGACGGACAGACCGGCCTCGATTCCGTGTCGGCCCGGCAACTGTTCTCCGCCGTGGGGCAGATCAAACTCATCGACCGATACTACAACCTCTTCCGCGACCACGGGATAGTGTGCGGCCAGGTGCTCACAACCAAAGAGAGCCTCTCCACAGCCGAACAGTGCCTCAACCAGAAGAACTGCATGGAGGTGATGCTCGACGCCGGGGTGATTCCCATTGTCAACGAGAACGACACCACCTC
>JAITWC010000054.1 GCA_031285485.1 Alistipes sp. | reverse complement strand
TGCCTCGCCTACGAGCTCGATGCCTACATCGACGCCCGCAAGTCTCTGCCGCGGGTGAACGCACCGCTTCAGGCCCTTGACGGTGATTACCATCTCGTGTCGAGCGACGTGCTGCGCGGCATGATGAGTTTCTCCACCGTCAAGGAAGCGGCCGTAGGTAACGTCACCCTCAACGTAGACAAGGTGCGTGAGATTCTCGATATGAACCGCAAGGGCAAAAAGCCCGACACCATAGCAGGCATCGCCCCCGTGCATCCGGTCGAGGAAGAACCCGCGTTCGTCAATATGGCGGGCGAGGAGAGCATCACCCGCTTCGACCGCAGTCCCGAGGGTCGCTGCCGCAGGAGAAGAGGCGGCCAGAACCGCAATCGGAATGCTGACGGCGGTGGGAATGCCGATGGCGGATCTGGCTATGCAGAACGTCAGGGTAAGAGCCAAGCAGGTGACAATCGTGACAATCGTGACAATCGAGAGAACCGTGGAGGCCAAAATCGCAACGGAGAGAATCGCGGAGGAGGCCGAAACCGCAGACTCAAACCCCTTAAAGCCGAATAGCACCGTCCGTGGGATGGTACAGAAAAATAGTCGCAGCAGCCACCATGACGGTAGCTGTGATCGTGGCGCTTGCGGGTTGCATGTCGGCCATGCAGACGGTCGCGGCCGACGTGCCGCCCGGAGGCTGGAGCGAACCGGAGGATCTAATCTACATCAAACGCGACACGCTCACGGTCGCCACCGTCGCCCTGTCGTTGCGCCACAGCGTCGAGGTTTCGCCCTCATCCGCGGCTTTCCGCGTCGTACGTCTTTCGCCATGGGGTGAACGGCATGTCGACACGGTGCGGATCGATATCCCGCCGATATTGTTCCGCACCGGCCGACTTCACGAAACGACCGCCCCGTTGAGCCCGTCAAGGGCGGCATTCTCCGAGCCAGGAGAGTGGCATTTCACCGTCACCCCGCTGCAAACCATGAGCGGCGTGTGGAGCGTCGCGATCGAACTTTAATAAAACAGAAATGGGGAAAGATAAACTGCGAAAATTCGCCGAAAACCTGACGTTCGAAAATCTTATACAACCAGAGTTCGACGACATCTTCCACCGCGACCACTTGCTTAAGGGTCACTGGGCGGAAAGCTTTTTCAAAAACACCGCTCCGATAACGCTCGAACTCGGCTGTGGCAAGGGTGAATACACCGTGGGCCTCGGTTCGGCCGCTCCGGAGCGCAACTTCATCGGCATAGACATAAAGGGCGCCCGAATGTGGCGCGGAGCGAAAACCGCAACGGAAATGGGGCTGCGAAACGTCGGTTTCCTACGTACCCGTATTGAGTTCATCGAGTCGTTTTTCGGCCCGGGCGAGGTGTCGGAGATCTGGATCACCTTCCCCGACCCGCAACTAAAGAAGGGCCGCGAGAATAAGCGCCTCACCTCGCCGCTGTTCCTTGCCCGTTACGTACGTTTCCTGTCGCCCGGCGGGGTGATTCACCTCAAGACCGACTCGCGCGAGTTGCACGACTACACGCGGCGCGTCATCTCCGCCAACGACCTGCCGCTCGTCGTCGCCTCGACCGACATCTATGGAGAGAGCCTCGCCACCACCACCGCCCTCGCCCTGAAAACCACCTACGAGCGACGATTCCTCGATGAGGGCAAGCCCATAACCTACCTCCGTTTCGGCCTCGCCGACCGCCGCGACTTCGGAATGTAGTACCCGATCTGTCATCTCTCGGCGATACGGCAGGTAGCCTGCTCTCGATACTACCCAAAATTCCGGCGGCCAGACCGACAACTGTGTCCAGTCATAAAAACACTTGCGCATATATTTACCGTGACAACTCTCGTATTTGTTTCTTTTTCTTGGGTTGCAGTCGGCGGACGGGTTGGTAGCTACACGTCCCAGGATTGGGACAGTTCCGTTTTTTTGTTTACTTTTGCTCGCGTAGAAGAGCACTTTGAATGTGTTTCGCATAACTCAATGTTTTTTGGTGACAAATTAGTTGTCATTGAGTTTATCGGACGCTACGCAAAACGACGCAAAAACCTATCATAAGGACCCGTTACGAAAAAAGTTGCGGTTCGTGTCGTGTTACGATTTGGGTAAGGATCACCTGCGTTATTCTGCTAAAATCGTGCTTTTCACACTAACCAAAAGCAAAGTAAAGCGTATCAAACTGACGGTCAGTCGAATTTCCCAATTTTACCAAGATTCGTTGTTACTGCACGCCCTTTAATGCAAAACGTCACATTAAACCAAAATTTGAGTATGAAGATCAGAATCTGTTTTTTGTCGCTGTCGGCCGCCGCGCTGGCTTTGACCTCGTGCGGGAAGAGCGACCCGAGCCTCGTGGTACACTACATTTTTGAGAACGACGGCGGAAACGTTGTGGCCGATGCGACAGGCAACGGCCACAACGCAACCCTCGAACAGGGGGCGAAGGTGAGAAAGATCGGTCGCTGGGACGTGATGGACTTGGGCGCCGACAACGGATTCCTCGACATGGGCGCCTCGATGGGCAACCTTATCGTCACCCTTGAGGACTACTCCATTGCAACGTACCTGCGCGTGGACACGGCGGCGAGAGTAAGGGCCTATGGCAACTTTGTGTATGCTTTCTCCACGATGGAGTTTTGCACCGGCACAGAGGGACGGTTCGTGGCATACCGAGTCAACCAGCAGCGTCACGAACAGTCGATAGGCGGCGGATTGCCCGAGCGCGAACTCGTGGGGATAATGGCCGATAGGCCCGCCGAAAAGGGGGTATGGATGCACGTGGCCTATTCGCAGGGCGGCCAGACCGGAACGCTCTACGTGGATGGCGAGGTGCTTGCCACCGGTCCGGCCATACTTCAACCCAAAGATATAGGCGAGGCTCCCCGGTTCAACTGGCTTGGCAAGCCCCACTTCAGGAACGATGTCTACCTGAAGGCGATGTATCACGATTTCAGGATATACAACCGCGCGCTGTCACAGGATGAAGTTAAGAACCTCGCACGTGATCTCGACGGTCTGAATGTCGCGACGAACTGAGAACGCGGAAAAATATTTTTAAACTTGGCGATTTTGGGCGAATAATTTGTAATTTTGGCCGTTTTTGTGCCTTGCGAAACCGGATGAAGACACTCCGGTGGGCTTAAGCGCAGATGACACCACTGTTGAACCCTTATAAATTAGTTTTCGCCATGTCTGAAAAAAAATCCGATAAACACCGCCGCCACGAAGCGCTTGTGTATCACTCCGACGGTAGACCAGGTAAGATCGAAGTCGTTCCCACAAAACCATACTCCACGCAGAGCGACCTTGCGCTCGCTTACTCGCCCGGTGTCGCCGTACCGTGTCTTGAGATTGAGAAAAATCCGTCCGACGCCTATAAATACACCGCCAAGGGAAACCTCGTGGCCGTGATCTCCAACGGTACCGCCGTGTTGGGTTTGGGCAACATCGGCCCGCTGGCAGGCAAACCCGTGATGGAGGGTAAAGGCATTCTGTTCAAAACGTTTGCCGACATCGACGTGTTCGACATCGAGGTCGACGCGAGCGACGTGGACAAGTTCATAGATACCGTCAAAAACATCGCCCCGACGTTCGGCGGCATAAACCTTGAGGATATCAAAGCCCCCGAGTGTTTCGAGATCGAACGCCGCCTCAAGGAGGAACTCGACATCCCCGTCATGCACGACGACCAGCACGGAACGGCAATCATATCGGCCGCGGCTCTGCTCAACGCGCTGGAAATAAACGGCAAGAAGATCGAGAAGGTGAAAGTTGTGGTGAACGGCGCCGGGGCTGCCGCGGTTTCCTGCGCAAGGCTCTACAAGAGTCTCGGGGTGAAAGCCGGGAACATGTTGATGTGCGACAGCAAGGGTGTGTTGAACCTGCGCCGCGCCGACCTCAACGCCGCAAAACGCGAGTTCGCCGTCGACACGAATATCGACACGTTGGAGGATGCAGTGAAGGGGGCCGACGTGTTCCTGGGACTGTCGGTGGCCGACGTGCTGTCGCAGGAGATGGTGCGGAGCATGGCCGAGAACCCGATCGTGTTTGCGCTCGCCAATCCCGATCCGGAGATATCTTATAAGGATGCGATGGCGTCGAGGCCCGACATTATCTTCGCCACGGGCCGCAGCGACTATCCCAACCAGGTGAACAACGTCCTCGGATTCCCTTACATCTTCCGCGGCGCGCTCGACGTGAGGGCCACCGCCATCAACGAAGATATGAAGATAGCCGCCACTCGCGCGCTGGCCGAACTCACCAAGGAGCCGGTGCCCGACAGTGTGGCCACGGCATACGGCGGGGCGGGAATATCGTTCGGAAAAGATTACCTGATCCCCAAGCCGCTCGACCCCCGTCTGCTGGTGCGCATATCGACCGCCGTGGCCAAAGCCGCCATCGCCTCGGATGTGGCGGGCCGCGAGATCACCGACTGGGACGCCTATCAGGTGGAACTCGAAAAACGGATGGGCCGCGACAACTATCTGATGCGCCGCGTGCGCACGATGGTGGCCAACGCGCCGCGAAAGAGGATCGTGTTCAGCAACGGCGAGAATGTGAATGTCATGAAAGCCGCGGCCGTACTCGTGCGCGAACAGCTGGTGGACCCGATACTTGTTGGCGACACGGTGAAGATCCGCGCCACGGCCGACGAACAGAACGTGGACCTCACCGGGATCGAGATCGTAGACCACGCGAGCGGGGGCGAACGCGAGCGCCGCGAACGTTACGGCAAGATGCTGCACGAACGCCTCCAGCGCAAGGGCATGAGCCTGGCCGAGGCGACGTTCCGCATGGGCATGAGGCAGTGGTTCACCATCATGATGAGGGTGGCGGGCGACGCCGACGGAGCGATAGTCGATTACAGCCGCCGCTACACCCGCGCGCTGGAACCGGTGCGCGACATTTTCGACATGCACGACAAAACGCTGGCCGGGCTGCATATAGTAAACACCAGGAAAGGGCCGATGTTCTTCGCCGACACCGTGGTGAACCCCAACCCCACGGCCGAACAACTGGCACGCATCACGATGATGGCGGCACAGGCGGTGCGGCACTTCGGATACGAACCGGTGGTGGCGATGCTTTCGAACTCGAACTTCGGCACCGACACCGAGCCCGACTCGGTGAAGATGGCGAACGCCGTGAAGATACTGCACGAGTCGCACCCCGGACTGCTGGTGGAGGGCGAGATGAAGGCCGACACGGCGCTCGACGTCGATCTGCGCCGGTCGCTCTATCCGTTCAACAGGCTGGGCGACCGTGAGGTCAACACGCTCATCTTCCCGGGCGTCGCCTCGGCGAACATAGCCTACAAAATGATGAACATGCTGGGCGAGGCCGAAGTCACCGGGCCGATGCTGCTGGGGCTGTGGAGCGACATCCACTTCCAGAGCGAACTGGCCGACCAGCGATCGGTGATGAACCTGACCCTGATCGCCGCCACCAACGGCGACATGAAGGAGAGCTAAAACCGACGAGAACAGCGATATGACAGACAAGACCAAAATCAACCGAAACCTGCTGGTGTGGTTTATTCTCGCGGTGGGTGTTGTGTTTTTGCTTCTTTCGCTGTTGCTACTCTACCGCGGAGCGACGTTCTGGAACGGATTCATGATGTCGCTCAGCGGTAGCACTGTGGTGTCGGCCATCATGTCATTCCTCGGCGATCGGTATGGCGACAATATCAAGGGGGTTTTCGAGGAAGGGCTTGACGGGATAAAAGAAGTGTTAAGCAACCAGTCGTTCGTATTCAAACCACGCAAAGAGCTGAGAGGTAGCTACGACGGGTTGTACAATGGTGCGAACAGCATAAAGATCTGCGGAGTGCTGCTCGAAGCCGTCATCGACTATGTCTGTAAGAAAGACAAAGGTCCCAACCACTGGGTGAGACGTCTGGCGGAGCGAAAGAACGTGGAGGTGAAACTGATAATTCCCGACCCCGACTCGGATTACGTCGCCCTGCTCGACAACAGAATTCGGGAAAATGGTTCGATGCCTCTGGCCGACAAGATACGTAAACACATCGCACAACTGACCGATCTGACCAACAGATACTCTGCGGCTGGCGGGAAATTGAACGGTTTCCCACCTTTGGCACGAGGCTCCTCGATCAAGGTGTTCAAGACACATAAAACTATCAATTTCAGCATTACCCACGCCATAAATTCAAAAGATTCCAATGACCCGGGTACCTTGTATTTCGGGTTGGTACTCAATAAAGAATACGGGCCGATGTACCAGGTGAACGACGGTGCCCAAGCCAAACTTCACGGTACGATCCTCGAATACTTCAATATGCTGATAGACAAGCAGGATCCGTTCTTCGTTTGGGATGAGCGTGGTATCAGATAATGCTACCGACGCCCTGTCCCTCCTTCTCCTTACGAGAAAAATGATGAGAACTCCGCTCAGGATAAGCCACGGTAAGATTACTTTCGTGCTTTACAACCGGCCCGGTTTCTGCGGCGGCGACTGTCTGTATTGCTTTTCCGCGCCGGGATTCACCAAAAGCACCACCCCCAACGAAGACACACTGCTTGCCCGGGAGTGCGGCTGGAACGGTGCGCGGCAACTCGAACGAAGGTTCGACGAGTACCGCCTCAAGAGGGGCGGCGGGGTGAAGTGCGACTTTGCCGTGAAGGGCGATTCGTTTGCACGCCACGACGAGGCGTATCTCAGAGAGTACACGCGGGAGTTGTATGACGTACTGAACGGCGGTGCCCCCTCGCGCGATCTGGCCGAGGCGGCGGTGCGGCAAAAAGAGGCACCCGACCGATGTGTGACCTACAAGGTGGAGGCCCGGCCCGATCAGATCGACGAGGCAAAGTGCAGGCTGTTCATGGAACTTGGCGTCACAACGGTCGAGTTGGGCGTGCAGAGCCTCGACGACGAGGTGTTGGCCCGCATCATGCGCGGACACGGCACGGAGAGCGTGAGGCTGGCGACGAGACTGCTCAGGGAGCGGGGTTTCGAAGTGTGCTACCAGATGATGGTGGGGCTTCCGGGGAGCAACCGCGATCTCGACCGGGATACGCTCCGGACAACCCTCTGGCGGGAGGAGTACGCACCCGACGCGGTTAAGATATACCCCTGCCTGCTGCTCGACGCCAAGGTCGCCGCGCAGGAAAGGCTGAGGGAACTGTGGCGGCGGGGGGAGTGGCGGCCCGTGACGGACGACGAATATGTGGCGATGCTCGGCGAGTGCTACCGCGACATTCCGCGGTGGGTACACGTCAACCGCATTCAGCGCATCATTCCCGCCGGAAAGATCGAGGCGGGCGCGGCACGCGAGACAGACCGCGGGCAGTTCGACGATGTGGCCCGATGCCTGTGGCAACGAAGCCCCGCCCAACGGTTGGGCGAGGACGGCCTCGAAGACCGGATGGAGGGTTGGCGGGTCAAGGTGGTGTGTCAGGGCGGAGAGAGGTACTGTTTCGAGGCGCTCACTCCCGACGACGTCGTGCTGGGATACGGACGGCTCGATCTGCCGCGCGACGGGGCCGCCATGATCCGCGACGTGAGAGCGCTGGGCAACATGCTGCCCGTCGGGGGTGCGAACCCGCTCGGGCGGGGGTGTCAGCACGTCGGGATCGGCACCTCGCTGTTGGAGGCGATGGAGATCGCGGCGGCGCGCGAAGGTTTCCGCACAGTCGGGGTAAGACCCTCGTTCGGAACGGCCGGATGGTTCGAGAAAAGAGGGTACACCCCGTCGGCCACCCCGTTCTTCCACTCCAAAGATGTGGCGGCACGGCGGATGGTGCGGCGGTAGCGGGTGACCAAAGGCAGGGCCGATGCTGCCGGGACTGAGAAGCGAGATGCAGGTAAGGGGGCGGCGTGTGTCCGCCCCCTTATTTTTTTTGGCGGATGGAAGCGCGAGGTGTCTGAGTTCCTGTCGCGGGGCTGCGGATGGAAGCGCGAGGTACCGGAGTTCCTGTCGCGGGACTGCGAATGGAAACGCGAGGTGTCTGAGTTCCTGTCGCGGGGCCGCGAATGGAAGCGCGTGGTATCGGAGTTCCATTCGCAGGACCGCGATACCGGATACGTAAGGACGGATGCGAAGAGTGAAACCGGTTTACAGCGCCGGCCCGTGGCGGGCGACGATGCGGCGGTAGCGGGCGACCAAAAGCAGGGCCGCGATGCCCAGGCCGAAAACATAACCCATCCAAAGCCCGCGCGGGCCCATGCCGAAAACGAACGCGAACAGCCAGCCCACCGGAAGAGTGATCACGATGTAGGAGATGAACGCCACAACCGAGGTGGCCTTCACGTCCTGCATGCCGCGCAGAATGCAGAGCGCGGTCGACTGGAGGCCGTCGAAGACCTGAAACGCCGCTACGATCACAAGCAGACCGCCCGTGATGTCGATCACCACCGGGTCGACCGTGAAGATGCGGGGCAGCAGGTGGCGGCAAACGATGAACACGACCGCCATGAAACTGTTCCAAACCAGACCGATGCGCCACGACGAACGGGCGATGCGGCGGATCGCCTCCACGTTGCGGTGGCCCCACTCGTGGCTCACGCGGATCGTCGTCGCCTGGCCGATGCTGAGCACCATCAGGAACGCCATGTTGCAGACCGATATCGCAATCTGGTTGGCCGCCAAAGGTTCCGTGCCCAGCCAACCCATCATGATGCCCGTCAGTGCGAACGCACCCCCTTCGAGCGTCATCTGCAACGAGATGGGGAAACCAACCGACAGCAGCGACCAAACGCTCGTGCCCGACCAGTTCTCGCGCGCGTAGAACGACAGGTAGCGGCGAAACGAGTGGTGACGCGCGAAATAAACCACCAGCATGACCGGCATCATGATGCGCGAAACGAGCGTCGCAAGGCCCGCCCCGGCCGCACCCATCTCGGGGAATCCCAGATTGCCGTAGATCAGCAGCCAGTTGAGAACGATGTTTACGATGTTCGAGACGATGGTGATGGCCATCGCCACCCGCGTGTTGCCGATCCCTTCGAGGAACTGGCGGAACGAGAAGAACATCATCAGCGGGATGATGCTCCACGCAAGGTATCTGTAATAGGGCGTGCCGGCGGCTATCACCTCGGCCGGCTGGTTCATGTGGCCGAACAGCGGGACGACAGCCATCTGCACCGCGCAGATCACGAGTCCCACCGCCGTGTAGAGCGCGACGGAGTTCTGAAGTATCTGAGCCGTGGAGCGGTGGCGCCCCTGGGCGTACATCTCGCCCACCAGAGGCGTGATGCCCATCGCCAGACCCAGCCCGAAGATGAACAGAAAGAAAAACACGTTGCCCCCGAATGCCACGCCCGCCAACGGTACCGCTCCGAGGCGCCCCACCATGGCGTTGTCGATGATCTGCACGGCGAGCTGGCCCGCCTGCGACAGGGCTATCGGCAGGGCGAGGCGAAGGGTGCGCGGATATTCCGGCCCGAGGGATGTCGTTTTCATAATTGCGGGCGCAAAGATAACCATTAATGGCCAA
>JAITWC010000157.1 GCA_031285485.1 Alistipes sp. | reverse complement strand
AGTAGTGCAAAACACGGTGGTTCATAGCAACTTAACTGTAACTTATCCGTAACCTACCGCATACATTTTACTAAAATAACACCTGTATTTCAGCTATTTAGCTCAAAATTGTTTATCTTATTCAAAAGTAGTCAATCCGCTCCGAACGGCCTAATTTTCGTTCGGATTTCTTGTTTATGTCTTCGCACCGGACAGTGAAACCATGTTCCTGAAAACGTCGCCCCGGGGCGCTACCATGAAATCGAATGATTTTGCCCTGTCGCCCCGGGGCGCTACCGTGAAATCGGGTGATTTTGCCCCGTCGCCCCGGGGCGCTACCGTGAAATCGGGCGATTTGACCCCGTCGCCCGCGGGCGACGTGACACGGGACTCCGACCTGCCCGTAATTCACAGGGGCGGCGCACCGTCCGTCGATGCGCCGCCCCTGTGTATGTTCACGGTCCACGCCCGCCTCGCCGTTACGCGCCGGGGGCACGCATGATCATGGCCTTGTCGACCTCGATGGTGACGTCCTTGTCGACCTGGAGCGTGACCGTGCTCGCGTTCACCTCCTTCACCGTGCCGTGGATGCCGCCGGCCGTGACCACCTTAGTGCCTTTCTGGAGCGATTCGCGGAACCGGGCCTGCTCCTTCTGCTGTTTCTGCTGTGGACGGATCATCAGCAGCCACATCACGGCGAAGATCAGCACCATCATAATGATCATGCCGGAGCCTCCTCCGAACAGACCTCCCGCTCCCGCGGCGCCTTCCGCTCCCTGTGCGGGCGCGGGCGACATCATGAAAATTGTCATAGGGTTGTTCATTGCTTTTACTGTATTTAATTAGTGATTATGTCGTTTGATTGCGCGCGGCGGGTTGCTCCACCTCGGCGTGTATCGTTATCCGGTAGCGGCGCGCACCGGCCGAAGTCTCGATCTCGACAAGCTTGCTTTGCGAGCCCCACATGCCGCGGCTGTCGAACCGGAACGAGAACGTCGCCTCGCCGCCGGGCTGGATCGGCTCCCTGTCGTACTCCACCGAGGTGCAGCCGCATGAGGTGTAGATGCGCTTTATCACCAGCGGCTCGGTGCCGGTGTTGCGGATCCGGGCGTCGTACTTTATCACTTCTCCCGCCGTCATCGTGCCGATGTTCACGGTGGTGTCGGCCCGCGACGCAAGCACCTCGGGCGAGATCTCGAACACCGCTCCGCCCGCGGTTTTCACCGACTGCTGTCCGCCGCAGGCCACCGCCATCAGCGCGACCATTACCGTCAGTATCCGTTTCATCTCAATCCTTTGCCGGTTTTGGTTATTCTTCCCTGCGAGCCGAGCAACTCGACCACTTTGTCGAGCACACCGTTGATGAACGAGCGGCTGCCGGGGGTGCTGTAATATTTCACTATCTCAATGTACTCGTCGAGCGTCACTTTGACCGGGATATCGGGGAACGAGGTCAGCTCGGCGATGGCCGTGGCCATGATCACGTTGTCGACGAGGGCGATCCGCTCGATGTCCCAGTTGAGGGTGAACTGCTGCACCAGGGCGATGTTGTCCGCCCAGCCGTCGATCGCCTCGACCAGCAGACGGTCGGCGAAAGCCGGGTCGTCGTCGCTCTTGAACTCGGGCAGAACCGGAATGTCGCGCTGGTTGTCGCGCACCCTCTCCAGCGTCTTAACCACCATCACCAGCGCAAAGCCCAGATCGTCGTTCCACAGCACCGACTGCTCCTCCAACACCGCATCCAGAAGCTCGTTATCCTCGATGGCCTCCGACGAGTAGAATGCCTTTACAACCTCGATGTCCTGCGCAAGGTCGCCGCGGCCTCCGTCCATGTACTCCTTGTAGTAACCGCTCGCCGTGAGTATGCCGTACATCTCCTTGACGAGCTCGGGGTAGTTGCTCCAGCCGAGCTTGTGTTTTTTGAGGTAGCCGACCACGGCGTCGCTCTCCTCGATGCGGCGGATCAGTTCGTTCTCGATGAATTTGGTGTTCGGGTTGCGCTCCTCGGGTGTGGGCAGGTGCTTGTTGCGCCCCAGCTCTATGCGCCCTTCGGCGTAGCGCCGCACCTCGACCACGAGCCACAGCATCTGGAAATAGAGGTCGTAGGCGCGGTCGATCGACGTCCGCAAATTCTTACGCGCGGCCCTCATGACCACCGCTCCGTTTTCACCCGCCTGAATCCAGGCGTAGAGCGCCTTCACCACCTTAATTCTCAACAATCTCCTGCTCAGCATGTCACTGTTACGTTATGGATATGAGCGCAAAGGTAGTTAAATTTTGATTATCTTTGCGACCGCAATGGAAGAGACGACCAATAATATTCCCGAGGACAGGGTGTTCGACCTGATCGTGGTGGGCGGCGGGGCGGCCGGATTGATGGCTGCCGGATGGGCCGCCCGCGACGGACACAGCGTGCTGCTGATCGAGAAGATGGAGAAGACCGCGCGCAAGATCAACATCACCGGCAAGGGTCGATGCAACCTCACGAACATGTGCCCAGCCGAGGAGTTTCTGGCAAAGGTGCGCTCGGGGGCGGAGTTTTTCGGCCACTCGTTCAAAACGTTTACCCCCAACGCCACGTGCCACTTCTTCAAAAAGCAGGGAGTGAAGCTCGAAGAAGAGGCGGGGCGTCGCATCTTCCCCAAAGGCGGGAAGGCTTACGAAATATCGGACGCCCTGCGCTGGTGGTGTTCCGACAACGGGGTGGTGGTGATGCTGAGCACGAAGGTCGAAGAGATACTTACCGCCGCCGGTCGGGTGTATGGCGTGAACTACACCAACAAACGCGGTTTCCGCCGCAAAGCCGAGGGGCGGGCGGTGCTGCTCGCAACGGGCGGGGCGTCGTATCCTTTGACCGGATCGACCGGCGACGGATACCGAATGGCGCGCGACGTGGGGCACACCATCGTTCCGGTCAGACCGTCGCTCGTGGCGCTGCGGTCGTCGCATCCCAAGATGAGCGAACTGGTGGGACTGAGGCTTAAAAATATACGCGCCGTGCTGGAGATCGACGGCGAGGAGGTCGCCTCGGAGTTCGGCGAGATAGAGTTCTCCAACCGCGGCATCGACGGCCCGGTGGTCCTGCGGGTGAGCCGCGCCGCGGTCGACGCCGTGATCGACGAACGGCGGGTGGAGGTGGCGCTCGACCTTAAACCCGCACTAAGCGAAGACATACTGCGCGCCCGCATAGACCGCGAACTTGCCGATCTGCCGACAGGGGCGTTTGCCATCGAACTGCTGCGCAAGATGCTGCCCAGGGCCCTCGTCTACTTCGTGGCCGACGGCGCGGGGGTGCATCCAAAGACACATGCCGCGAAACTTTCGGCCGAAGAGATCGGGCGACTGATCGGCGCCATGAAACGGGTTGCGTTCCCGATCGTGGACTACGGGCCGTGGGAGCAGGCGATAGTCACCGCGGGCGGAGTGTCGCTCGACGAGGTGAATCCCGAAACGATGCAGTCGCGCATAGTGAAAGGGCTGTACATAGCCGGGGAAGTTCTCGACCTCGATGCCGATACCGGGGGGTATAATCTTCAGATCGCGTTTTCCACCGGCCGCCTGGCGTCGCAGTTGAAAGTATGAAAAGGCGCGGCATAAGAAAAAGGTTGGCGCGGGTGGCGAGCTATTCGCGGACTCTGGTGCGGGTCAGGCATTTCCGGGGACGGAAAGTGCATTCGCCGTTCGTTTACGGCATTGTGCGCAATGCCATTATGAAAACCACGCCGCAGGGCGACGACCACGCGCTTTTCGACGAGTTGCGCCGCCGAGGTTTCTCCACCCGGCGCGCCGCGCAACTGCAAAACCTCTACACGTTCAAAGGTTACACGTCGGCCGTTTTCGCCGAAGGTGCCGGAGTCGGGGCAGCGCTCGATGCGGGGACGCTTTGTTTCATCACGCCGGCGCTGCCCGAACAGGACACCATCGCGCTGGTGGAGCGCGCGCGCGGCACCGGGGCCGCCCTTTGTCTCACCTCGCCCTACGAAAATCGGGCGCGGAGGCGTTTGGCACGGACTTTGGTTGACTCTCACCGCCACACGAGCGTCGATAACAGCGGATTCCTGCTGCTGTTTACCGACAAACGGCTTCCGAAACAACACTTTAAGCTATGAACGCGAATTGGGAGTTGAAACAGAGCCTGCGGGAAGGTCTCCCCGTTTGGGGAAAGTCTCAAAACGCTCTCCGCGCGGGGTTTTGAACTCTTGGTTCGCATTATGACATTATGAAGGTATACACCAAAACGGGGGATGGAGGGACTACCGCGCTGATCGGAGGAGAACGGGTGTCGAAGGCCGACGCACGTGTCGAGGCTTACGGAACTGTCGATGAACTTGCCGCCCATCTTGCGTTGCTGGGCGATTTGATGAGGGGGGAGCGGGGATTCGAGGAGCTTGTTGCCGGGATCGACGCGATACAAAAAGAGTTGATGGTGGTCGAAGCACTGCTCGCAACGGGCCGGGGAGGTGAGGGTAAAGTGGCCCCGTTGCCCGCCGCTGCCGTCGAAAGACTCGAAAGAGAGATCGACGCCATGAGCGACGGACTGCCGACACTCGCCGGTTTTACCCTGCCCGGAGGCCATCCGGTGGTGTCGCAGAGCCACGTGTGCCGCACCGTGTGCAGGCGCGCCGAGAGAACAACGGTCAGAATGTCAGAACAATATATCTCGCCTCCGGGCGCGGCCGAATATCTCAACCGCCTGTCGGACTGGCTATATGTGGTTGGCCGAAAAGCGATTATGACGCTCGACGTAAAAGAAACATACTGGATGCCCTGAAAAGCTCAAAATGGATTATTGGATATTTCGATTTAATTTTTACTTTTGCCCCCACTTGTATTAATTTAAAAACCAACAGAGACACTATGTATTGGACGCTTGAATTGGCCTCGAAACTCGAAGATGCCCCCTGGCCCGCGACAAAAGAGGAACTTATTGACTACGCCGTGCGTTCAGGTGCCCCGCTCGAAGTGATCGAAAACCTTGAGGAGATCGAAGACGAAGGCGATATTTACGAAAGCATCGAGGACATCTGGCCCGACTATCCGAGCAAGGATGATTTTTTCTTCAACGAAGA
>JAITWC010000049.1 GCA_031285485.1 Alistipes sp. | reverse complement strand
TTAATGGATCTACGAATGAAAGAGACAGTGATCATAGCCGGCTTCGGAGGACAGGGAGTGCTGTCGATGGGCAAGATTTTGGCCTACGCCGGCGTCGTGCAGGGCATGGAGGTGAGCTGGATGCCCGCCTACGGGCCCGAAATGAGGGGCGGAACGGCTAACGTCACCGTGATCCTCGCCGACCGCCGCATCCCCTCGCCCATAGCCACCGAATTCGACAGCGCGGTGATACTCAACCAGCAGTCGATGGACAAATTCGAGGAGGCGGTGCGGCCGGGAGGAGTGCTGGTCTACGACACCAACGGCATCTCGCGCCACCCCTCGCGCCGCGACATCTCGATCTACGCGATGGAGGCCACCGGCGAGGCCGCCCGGCGCGGAATGACCCGAATGTTCAACACGATGGTGCTCGGCGGGTACCTCGCCGCGAGGCCCGTGGTGACGGCCGACAGCGTGATGGAAAGTCTGCGGCACTCGCTGCCCGAACGCGCCCGCGCGATGATCCCCGCCAACGGGGAGGCAATGCGCGCTGGCGGCGCCATGGTCCGCAGGGTGGAGTAGCGGCCGGCGAGGGGTGCAAGAACGAGGAACCCGCCCCGAAATTCGCGTTTCGGGGCGGGTTCCTCGTTGGGTTTATCGCGCGCCGGGGCGCGGGGCGGTTACGAAAAGTAGCGGCTGTAGAGACCGGCGAAACCCTGTCCGTGGCGCGCCTCGTCCTTGCACATTTCATGCACCGTGTCGTGTATGGCGTCGAGATTGAGCTGTTTCGCGAGGGTGGCGATGCGCTTTTTGTCTTCGCACGCACCGGCCTCGGCCATCATGCGCTCGTAGACGTTCTTCTTGGTGTCCCAAACCACCTCGCCCAGTAGCTCGCAAAAACGCGAGGCGTGGTCGGCCTCCTCCAGCGCGTAGCGTCTGAACGCCTCGGCAATCTCGGGATAACCCTCGCGGTCGGCCTGACGGCTCATGGCAAGGTACATGCCGACCTCGGTGCATTCGCCTGCGAAGTGGGCCTTCAGTCCGTCGAGTATCTCGGCGGGAGCGCCCTGGGCAACGCCTATCTTGTGTTCGTCGGCCCACGTGAGGCCCTCGGCGGTTTCCTTAACTTCCTCGAATTTCGAAGCCGGCGCCTTGCAGATCGGGCAAATTTCCGGGGCGGCGTCTCCGGTGTGGATGTAGCCGCATACTGTGCATCTGAATTTTTTCATCTTTTTTAGAATTTAGAATTGGTAACTATGTGATTTAATCGTTCAATTGTCGGTTTTGTTGCATTTCGCGCACAATCCCTTGTAGGAGAGCTGCGCACCGCTGACAGCTGTCCCCTCGGGCGGCGGCACGGCCGCCAATGCCTGCTCCCAGTGCCCGGAGGCGGGGAATATGTCGTGGATCGCTCCGCAGCGGGTGCAGATGAAATGAGCGTGGGGCGATGTGTCGCCGTCGTAGTGCATGCGCCCGCTGTCGAGGTCGAGCGACTGTATGGCCCCGCACGACAGAAGCGTCGACAGGGTGTTGTAGATTGTGGTGCGCGACAGGGTGGGGATGGCCGGCGCGAGGGCTATATATATTTCGTCCGCCGTGGGGTGTGTTTTGTGCGTCATCAGGTATTCCATCACGGCTATGCGTTGCAACGAAGGCCTGATGTCGTAACCCGAGAGGTAGTCGTGTACTTTTTTATCCACGTTAGTCAAATTGTAATTATAACAAAAATTAAATCGGTACAAAAGTATGTTGTTTTTAGGAATTGCCAAAATATTTTGCAAAAAAAATACACATTAAACTCGACTAATTGGGCAAAAACGTATTTGCCTTTATTCTTAGACGGCCTGATTGTGACCGCAAAAGTAAATTCAAATCGTTGCGCGATAAAATCACTTATAACAAACGGAATCTCAACTATTTCAAAGAACTTTTAGGACTTTTTAGCGGACACTAATGAAGGCAAATACGAAATAGGTTTGGTTGGCACTTGCCTTAAAAAGGCAAGTGGAGGTTTCGCCTTCGGGGTCGTTGCCTCCGTAGGTGAGCCTCGCATCTGCGGTGGCTATCCGGCGTCATGAAAACGCCGTGGAAGTTTCACATGAGATAGGTGCGGCGCTCGGGATCGAAAGTGATGCCGCGGTCTGAGAAAAATCCCTGCATCGTGCCGTCGGTCGACAGCGATTCGAGCGTGCCGACCAGCAGTTCGTTCTCGCGCATCAGGCACAGCCGGCCGGCCATCTGCAACGCCAACTCGATGTCGTGGGTCGACAGGAATATCGTTTTGCCCGTCTCGCGCACCAGCCTCCGCAGCAGGTGCATCGTCTCGACCTTGCTCGGGAAATCGAGGAACGCCGTCGGCTCATCGAGCAGTATCACGGGCGTCTGTTGGGCGAGAGCCCGGGCGATCATCACTTTCTGGCGCTCGCCGTCCGAAAGCGTCTGGATCATCCTGTCGGCCAGCGGCCCGATGCCAACCATCGTCACCGCCTCGTCGACAATGGCGTGGTCGCCGCGCGAGAGGCGGCCCCAGAAACCGAGATAGGGGTTGCGGCCGAAACCGACTATCTCTCTTGCCGTGAGGTTCGTCAGCACCGTGCGCTCGGTGAGCACCACCCCCACGGTGCGCGACAACTCGCCGACGGAATAGTCGCCCAGCGGTCGTCCCTGAAGCACTATCCGCCCGTCGAGAGGGGGTTGTAGCGCCGAGAGGGTGCGCAGCAGAGTCGATTTACCCACCCCGTTGCGCCCTACGAGACAGGTCAGTTCGCCCTCCGGGATCGAGGCATTCAGTCCAGCGGCCACAACCTTCGCCCCCCGGCGGCGGTAACCGATGGTCAGATCGGCGATTAGTATGGCCCCGGTGTCCGTCATTCCGCAAAGTCGCTTCGGCGCCGCCTGAACAGAACCCACATCACAACCGGAGCGCCGATCAGCGCCGTCACCGAGTTGACCGGCAGCACGCCCTCGAATCCCGGCATGCGCGCAATCAGATTACACAACAACGCCAGCGCCGCCCCGCACAGCATCGCCGAGGGAATCAGCACCCTGTGGTCGGAGGTCGCGAACAGTCCCCGGCAAAGATGGGGCACGGCCAGCCCCAAAAACATGATGGGGCCGCAGTAGGCCGTCACCACAGCCACCAACACCCCAGACGCCGCGATCACCACAAGGCGCGCCCGCCGGACGTCGAGCCCGAGGTTGCGGGCGTACCTGTCGCCCAGCAGCATCAGATTCAGGGTCCTGGTCAGCAAAAAAGTCAAGGGCAGCATCACGCACATCACCGCCGTGAATAGCGCCACCTGCCCTCCCGACACGCTCGCGAAACTGCCCAGTCCCCAGATCACATAAGCGCTTATGTCCTCCTCGACGCTGAAAAACTTCAGCACCCCGATCATCGCGTTGGCCACATATCCGATCATCACACCGATTATGAGCAGCGTCACGTTACCCCTGACCCGCTGCGAGACCCACGCTATGAGCGCCATCACCGCCAGCGCACCAACGATGGCCGCCAGTGACAGCGCCGCGTCGCCCACATAGCCCAATCGACTGAGGGCCCTGCCCCCGATGCCCGACACCAACACCACACAAGCCACCCCGAGGCTCGCCCCCGAACTGATCCCCAACACCGATGGGCCCGCCAGCGGATTACGAAACACGGTCTGCATCAACAGACCGCTCACCGCCAGACCCGCGCCCGCGACCAACGCCGTGAGCGTCTGCGGCAGGCGCGACTTCAGCACGATGTTGCGCCACACCTCCGACACGCCATCGCCGCCCGTGAGGATATCGACCACGGCCGCGAGAGGGATCTCCACCGCACCGAGGAGCAGGTTTGCCACGCCCGAGGCGACGATGGCCGCACCGAGCGCAAGCATCAACCAACCCCTGCCCCGCCTCATTTCAGAAGTTTATAGTACACCGGTTCGTGGTCGGGCACCAGCTCCGGGTGGAAAACCTTGATGAAGTCGGCCAGCACCACGTCGGGCTCGACCGGGGTCGATTCGTAGAACGGCACCTCGCGCATGTTGCAGTAAATTATTCCCCGCTCCCGCCACGCCCTGAAGTCGGCGTAACGCGCGTCCTCCCGACGCAGAGCGTCGTAGGAAAACGTGCCTTCGAAACTGTTGAGTATTCGCCAGTAACGCACACCGGAGGCTTCGGCGTAGACGCTCTCGAAGTCGAGCGTGACGCCGCCCGCACGTGTGTCGTTTCTCAGAAAGTAGTCGGCCCCGGCGTCGCGGAACAGCCGCGCCAGATAGCTCTCGCCCCCGACGGCGTACCAGTTGCCGCCGCGCAGTTCGCCCGACAGCACCGTGGGTCGTGGCCCTTCGACCGATCCTGCCAGCGCACGAAGACCCTCATACCGCCGCTCAATGCCCGCGAACACGGAGTCGGCCACGGCGCGCTGGCCCAGCAGTTCGCCCACACACCTGATCCACTCGGCCTGTCCGAGCGGCGTTGTCTCCTGATAGCCGAAGTGGGGCAACAGCGGGATGCCCACCTGGCGAAGGTTGTCGTAGCCGCCCCGCTTGTAGGGTGATATGATTATCAGGTCGGGATCGATCTCCATGATCACTTCGGGGTCGAAGTTTCCCTCGATACCGATGCGGCGCGCCCGGCCCTCCGCAATGCGGGCCAGCATGTCGGCGTTGTGCAGGTGGCGCGTGGAGGTGATACCCACCACGGCGTCGGTGCGGTCGAGCGCAATGAGGTTCGACAGTTGCAGCGAGGTCATGCAGATCACACTGCGCACCGGAACTTCCACCCGCTCCACTCCGGCGGGCAACTCGGGCGACGTGCCGCGCGGAACGAGTGCGAAACTGCTCACTCCGCCCGACTCCTCCTGTGGATCGTGCAGCGTCAACAGACGATAGCCTTCGCCGGGTGTCACCTCGAAACCGGTGGCGTGGCGGGGATTTAAGTTCGATGAATCGGAAATTGTGGCGGAAACGCCGGATGAGCCGCCCGAAAGTGTGGCGGAAGATGTGTCACCGGCCGTGCGGTCGACCTGCGAGCGGCGGCCGGCACAACTCCCAAAAAGGAGTGCACCGGCCACCACAAGCAACGTCAGATATCTTCGTGTCATAGTGCACCAAAGACCTTACTCGGGAAGGATTATGCGGTATTGTCCGCTCAGGTGCATCAGGGCGAACAGCGAGATCAGCCCGTCGTAATAGGTGTCGATGTAACCGTCCTCGTAGCGTTCGAGGCTCTGTTTCATGAATTCGTGCACAAACTCCCAGCCCAACCCGTCGGTGGCCATCATCGCGGTGGTGGCCATCGTGCCGGTGAAACCTATCGAGTGGCGCAGGGTGTGGAAACCTCCCGCACCGAAGTACCATTCGGGTTCGCTGCCGTTGAGGGCCAACTGGTCGGGATAGTTGGCCACGCCGTAGCGGTCGGCCAGCGTCTTCTGGAAACGGTTGGCGTAACCCTGCTGCCAGACGGCGTCCTTGTTGTACCAGCTGTAATCCATCGCGATGTTCATCGGCACCCGCCACGAGTCGTAGAAGAAGAGGCGGTTACCGTAGGGCGTGCCGTCCCAGTTGGTGAGGTCGGGGTTGATGCCGGTCACGGGGTGCGTCGCTTTGTGGAGGTATGCCCTCGACGCTGCGGCGGCCTCGCGCCAGAAGTCGGCCCGTCCGTCGTCGGCAAACTCGGCCCACACTTCGAGGAAGGCGGGCACGTGGTACGACACGTCGGTGTACTGCCATCCGTTTCCGTCGGGGGTGAAGGTTATGAGCTTATGCTCGACGTTGAAGATGTTGTGGATTCCGTTCTCGCCGTTCTTTTCGAACATGCAGTCGAGAATGTACTTCGCCTCGGCCTTGTAGTCGATACCGGTGTCGTTGCCCCAGCGGTTGGAGGCGAACAGCAGCGCGGTGACGAAGTAGAGCTCGCCGTCGGACGCGGGCCCGGGCAGGCGCACCGATCCGTCGGGCAACACACGTCCGGCGGAGCCGTCGGTGCTTGCTGTCCAAAGGAAGTAACCTTTCTGCGGGCCTTCCTTGTGCTGCATGTACTTTTGCGCCCAGCGCCACAGCCGGTCGAACATCTCTTTCCTGTCGAACTGCACGGCCACCATCATCGCGTAGGACATCCCCTCGGTTCGGACGTCGTTGTTCTTCACGTCCGACATGTAGGCCATGTCCGGGCCCACTTCGGCGTAGGCTTTGTCGGGCCCTTCGTAGATCACCCACCAAATGGAGTCGATCCTGGCTTTGATCTGGGCGTCGGTGTAGCCCGCCTCCCGGAGCAGGTTGCGGTACTTGCCGGTTTCGCGCGCGCCCTGGGTCCAGGGCACAAGGGGGTCGGCGGCGGTTTTGATTTTCGGTGCGCAACCCGCTCCGGCGGCGGTCGCAATGACCACCGCCAGAAGGGCGTGAACGAGATTTCTCTTCATGATCAACATTCTGTCGTGCATCAGAAGTCTATAACTTTATAGTAAGCTTTCTTGGGCTGGAGGTTGTCGTCGAACAGCAGGGGGAAGTTGCGGAGGCTGCTGCCGCGGCGTCCGTCGAGCCATGTGTGTGCGTCGTCGGTGTTCCAGAAGGTCACGTTGTCGACCTTGGCGCTGTTTTCACGCAGCACGCGGAACAGCATGTCGTACTGTGCCACCTGCGCGGCTTCGAGTTCGGGCGTGAGGGCCTGCTGACCGGCGCCTCCTTCGAGTTGACCGCCCATCTCCTGGTTGACCCTCACGTCGAGTTCGGTGACGTGGATGTGGTCCACCACGGACGAGTAGAGTTTCACGGCTGCGGAGAAGTCGGCCTCCGACGGCGAGTGGATGTTGTAGTGTCCCTGCATTCCGATGCCGTCGATGGGCACGCCGGCGGCCTTCATCTCTTTGACCATGTTGTATATCCGGTCGCGTTTGTGGGGCACGGACTCGTTGTAGTCGTTGTAGAAAAGGAGTGCGTCGGGATCGGCCTCGCGGGCGAACTCGAACGCCTTGCGGATGAACTCGTCGCTGCCGCAGATCTGGTAGTAGAGCGAATTGCGGTAGGGGTGCTCGGCGTTGGGGTCGTCGGAGATGGCTTCGTTGACCACGTCCCACGCGTAGATCTGTCCCTTGTAGCGGTTCACGACGGTGTGGATGTGTGTGCGCATGCGTTCGAACAGCACCTCTTTCTTAACGAGCCTGCCACGGTCGTCGTAGAACATCCACCGGCCGGTCTGACCGTGCCAGATGAGGGTGTGTCCCCTCAGCGGGATGTTGTTCGAGGCGGCGAAACGTGCGATGTTGTCGGCGTTCGACCAGTTCCACACCCCTTCTTCGGGTTGTGTGATGGCGGGCTTGAAGTCGTTTTCGGCGGTGATGCTGTTGTACATCTGCTTGATTTGCAGCGCGTGGTCGGTGGAGATGATGCTCTGCATGCTGATCGCCACTCCGATCGAGAAGTGGTCTTTGTAGGCCTCCTGGAGGGTTTTGAGTTGACTTTGGGCACTCACGCCGAGCGATGTGAGCGCGGCGACGGAGAGAAACATTAGTTTTTTCATGCGTGTTTGTATTTAGGATTAGAATGAGGCACAATGATAACAAATACCGGCGAACAATCCAAGCGCCGTGCATAAAAAAACAGACAAATCCTCCGTGGCCGGAGTTTCGGAGGCCGTTTCGCATCCGTGCGAATGGAACTCCGACACCTCTCGCTTCCATTCTCAACCTTGAGACAGGAACTCAGATGCCTTGCGTTTCCATTCTCAGCCTTTAAACAGGAACTCCGACGCCTCGCACTTCCATTCTCGACCTTGAGACAGGAACTCAGATGTCTTGCGCTTCCATTCTCGGCCTTTAAACAGGAACTCCGATGCCTCACACTTCCATTTGTCACGAGTTATTTGACGTGCAAAATCCCGCAAGGAACGGAAACAAGTCATTACCTAAGTCCGAGCAAAATCCGATTAATTTCTTGTCGATAAGGGCTATACGATCAGCCTGCCGGTATTCGCGTAAACACCGTTAAAATCTTCGTCCGAAGATCATGCTGCCGATGCGAACCATCGTGGAGCCGGCATCGAGGGCGAGGGGGTAGTCGTCGGACATTCCCATCGATAATGTGTCGAATTGTGCGCCGAAGAAGCGTTCGCGCAACTCTGCGTGCATCGCGGCGAGGGCTTCGAACTCTGCGCGCACCATACTCTCGTCGTCGGTAAAAGTCGCAACGCCCATCACCCCGCGAAAGCGAACTCCCGCCAGAGAACGGCATTGTCCCCCGTCGAGCCACGCCAACAGTTCATCCCATGCCCAACCCTCCTTGCTCTCCTCACGCGCAACGAGAATCTCCAAAAGCACATCCACAACACGGCCCGCCTCAACGGCCCGCCGCGAGATTTCACAAGCCAACCGCGCCGAGTCGACAGAATGGATCATGGCAACGAAGGGTATGATGAGCCTCACCTTGTTGGTTTGCAGATGGCCGATCTGATGCCAACGAATGCCGACGGGTGGCGAGGGCAGCGCGGCAAGGGCAGCCTGTTTCGCGGCCATCTCCTGCGGACGGTTCTCGCCGAAGTCGAGTTGGCCGGCTCGCCACGCCTCCATCACGTCGTCGGCAGGCCGTGTTTTCGACACCGCCACGAGCGTCACCCCGGCGGGAAGTGCGGCTCGCAGGGCCGCAATATTTTTCGCAATGCTCATAGCACAAAGATAATATCCTTGAAATCTAATTTGTTACTTCGTGAATCCCTCTTGCAAACCCTTTAAATTTTCACGGCGATATTTAAAAGCCTACGTTAGTCGAACGACTGCATGCCGGAACCGGCGACGCGGACTATGCGCTGGTAGTTGCCGGGATTGAGTTCCATAAAGAAATAGTGGATCGGGTCGACCCTCATGCCGTTGTGGTACACCTCGTAGTGGAGGTGGGGTGCGAGCGAGAGTCCGGTGTTGCCGGTTCGGGCAATGATGTCGCCACGGCGCACGGTTTCGCCCCTCGCCACGCGCACGCTGCCGGCCGACAGGTGGCTGTATGTGGTTTGGTAGCCGTTGCCGTGATGATCGATCACCACGCGGAGGCCCGAGCCGGTGTTGCTGCGTTCCACGTCGCGCACTGTTCCGTCGGCGGTGGCGAACACGGGCGTTCCCTCGGGCACGGTGTAGTCGACCCCGCTGTGGGGCCGCAGGGTGCGGAAGAAGGGGTGGATGCGCAGACCGAACGAGGCGGTGAGCAGCGTCAGGTCGTGGTTGACTATGGGTTGGATGGATGGTATGTTGTCCACCCCGTCGCCCATCGCGGCGATGCGCTCCTGCACGCGGGTGTAGATGCCGTCGAGGTTGCCCACCGAGGCGTCGAAATCGTCGAGCCGGGCGAAGAACCCGTCGGCGAGGGCGCGGTTGCTCATCGCGGCGAGGCGTTCGTGAGACCTCCACGTCTCGCCCTGGCCTATGCCGTCGAAGTCGTAGGGGTCGCTCTCGAACAGCACGCGAAACACGCCGCGGTCTCTCTCTGCCACGTTCGCCAGCACCTCCATGAGGCTGTCGTACCGTGCGTCGAGCAGTTCGAACTCCCGCTCCGCCCTGTACGTCGACCGTCGGAGCCTCAGCTCGGGCCCGGTGTCGAACAGCAGCGAGAAGACGACGTAGTAGCTCACCGCAATTGCGCCCCACACCAGCAGGTGTACGAGCCCCCGCACCGCCACGCGCCGGAATATGTCTCCCCGTTCAGCCATTGTCGTCACTGTTCATCCCAGTTGTCGTATATCGCGTTCTCGTTCACCCGCTCCACTATGGCCTCGAACTCGGCGGGGTTCATGTTGACCTGTATGTAGCTCATGGGATTGACCCTGTTTCCGCGGTATATCACCTCGTAGTGGAGGTGTGTGCCGCTCGACAGCCCCGTGGCCCCCATCTCGCCGATCTGTTCTCCGCGTTTGACCCACTGTCCGTCGGCCACCAGCGACTTGTCGAGGTGTGCGTAGCGCGTCTGGTATCCGAAACCGTGGTCGACCACTATGTTGTTGCCGTGTCCGCCTGCCGTCCATCCCGTGTGGGAGACGAAGCCGTCGCCGGCGGCGTAGATCGGCGTGCCGCGGCGTCCCGTGAGGTCTATCCCCCAGTGTGGCCTGTTGTAGCCGAGCACCGGGTGGAGCCTGTTCATGTTGTACGGGCCGATGCTGCGTATGTCGTGCGGGTTGACGGGTATGAGCGCGGGCAGTGCGGTGGTCATCTGCTCCTTGTCGGCGGCGAGTTCCTGAAGTTGGTCGAGCGAGACCGATTGCAGGTAGAGGCGCCGTGCCACGCGGTCGAGGTTTTTCCTGGCGGCCACCATGAGCGGCGCGAACCGTTCGCCTTCGAGGTCGGCGTACCTGTCGGCCGGATAGTCGGTGTATATCCCGGGAATGGTGAGTGTGTCGGCGCCGAACAGGGATCGGTAGACGGCGTTGTCGCGGTGCCTGAGTTCGTCGAGCGCGCGGCCCACGGAGCGTATCTTCCCGTCGAGAATTTCGTAGTTGGCTATGAGTTCGGCGTTTCCGCGCCAGATG
>JAITWC010000069.1 GCA_031285485.1 Alistipes sp. | reverse complement strand
GTGAGTAAAGACCGCCGAAAGTTTATTTGCTTATGAAAAGGATAATATTTGCGGGAACGTTGCTGCTTTTTGCGCCGATGGCGCCGCCGACGGCCGCCAGGGAACAGGCGCAGGCACCGACACAGACGCAGGAACAGACACAGGAGCAGGCCGGGGCCCCGGAAAGGCCCGCGGGGCCGCACTTCGACTTCGAGATCACCGAACACGACTTCGGCGACATCGAACACAGCCTTCCCAAAGTGGAGTGCCGGTTCAGGTTCACCAACGACGGCACCGCTCCCCTCGTGATAACGAAGATCCTCACCTCGTGCAGCTGCGTCAAAGCCGACTACGCCAAACGCCCCGTACCCCCCGGCGGAGAGGGCGAAATAGTCATCACCTACGAGGTCAGCAAAAAGGAGCCGGGAGTGTTCTACAAGGTAATAGAGGTCTACTCCAACTCCGCCGACCGGCGAAACAACCTGATCGTCAAAGGCAACGCCACGGAATGAGTGGGAACGCCCACGGCGGATTCAGCTACGCGGAAATGAGCAGAACACTGATAAAGGACTGCGTTGTCGTGCCGGTGACGGCGCCCGGATTTTTTACCGGTTCGGTCGGCGTGGAGGGCGGTCGCATAGTGCTTGTGGCCGACAACGCCCGCGAGGAAGACAGGCGCAGGGTCGAGGAGTTCCGCACGGCGGCGGCCCGCGGCCCCGGCTCCTGCCCGCCGAGGGAGATGGACGGACGGGGCAAACTCCTGATGCCCGGCCTCGTCAACACCCACACCCACGTCGCGATGACCCTGATGCGCAACATGGCCGACGACCTCCCGCTGATGGCATGGCTCCGCGAACGGGTGTGGCCCTTCGAGTCGCGGCTCACTCCCGGTGACATTACCGTCGGCGCGAGGCTCGGAATGGCCGAAATGTTGCTGTCGGGAACAACGACCCTCATCGACATGTACTGGCACGAGGCGGCCGTGGCACGCGCCGCACGCGAAACGGGCATCCGCGCCCTCCTCTGCCCCAGCTTCATCGACGGCGAACGGATGAGCGGGTTCGAACGCGATCTGGACGAGACCCTCGCCGCCGCCGAGGGGGTCGAAACACTCACCGTGCGACCCGCACCCCACGCCGCTTACAGCTGCTCGGCCGAAAACCTCCGCCGCGCCGTCGACCTTGCCCGCCGCCACAACCTCGGAATAACCATCCACGTGTCGGAAACGCTCGACGAACAGCGCATGATCCGCGAGCGACACGGCTGCACCCCCACCGAATATCTGCGCGACGCCGGGGTGTTCTCCGTGCCCGCCATCGCCGCCCACTGCGTCCACGTCACCGACGGCGACATCGAGATACTCCGAACCAACGGAGTCACCGTCGCCCACAACCCCCAAAGCAACATGAAACTCGCCAGCGGAGCCGCGCCCGTCGCACGGATGCTCGACGCCGGAGTGAACGTCACGATAGGCACCGACGGAGCAAGCTCGAACAACGACCTCGACATGTGGGACGAAATGCGCTCGGCCTCCCTGCTCGGCAAACTCACCGCCGCCGATCCCGCCGTCATGCCCGCCTGGGAGGTCGTGAAAATGGCCACCGCCGCCGGAGCCAGGGCCATCGGAATGGAGGGCCGTCTCGGCATCGTGGCCGAAGGAGCGATAGCCGACCTGATCCTCGTCGACACCCAAAAACCACACTGGTATCCCCACAACAACCCCGTCTCGGCGCTCGTTTACAGCGCCCGGGCGAGTGATGTCCACACCGTTTGGGTCAACGGCCGCGAAGTGGTATCCGGCGGCCGCCTCACCTCACTCGACACCGACGCACTGATGCGCGATGTGCAACGGTGCGTCGCGTCGACTTGCGTAAGCCCTTAGAGCAGGCGCGGTTTCTGGACGATCCGGATCACGAGCGAGGCGACGTAGATCACCATTCCGTAGAGGGTGTTTATAATTTTATTAATCTCTTTCTATACACGCACACTATAAGGAAATTCTAAAGCGGGCAGGAAATGTAACTGCGTCAGAAGTAAAGAACGCTTTTCAGGGCATGGCATCTGCAAAAAATGCTGCTGGTGTTTTTCGAGGAAATCATGCAGGAATAAATGCGAAAATCGGCATTGACAGGCAGCATCAACTTACCCGAAGTATAATTTGACACTAATTTTGATACGATTTTGTAATTCCGTTTTTTCTTATTATACTTGCGGGACAAACATCTAAAAACAACATTTTATGAAGAAAAAAATCATCCTTTTGGGAGGGGCGTTTGTAGTGGCTATTGCCGTTGCAATTGCTGTTTACGCGAATTCATCTGTACGCACCGCTCAGGTAATGCTGAGTAGTGTTGAGGCATTGAGTCAAAATGAAAGCAGCGGCTCCGATTTGAAGAATCAGGTTGTCGGATGCGGCAGTTATAGTTTTCATGACTGGGCGGCAGGTTGTTGTCAGGGGTATTCTGGCTGTTCGTTCACTAATTGTCCCGATGCTATTTGTAATTAGCACCTTAGGATTAACGTTGGGAGAAAAATTGTTTTCCTCCCAACGTTTTTAATAATTGTGGATTATGAAATCAATCAAAATAGGAATTATGCTGTTGGTATCAGCGGTGTTTATGCAGTGTGTGCCCAAAGAAGTATCCGACAATATCCCGTCGCTGTTTCCACTGGAACAATCGATTGAAGTTTCGAATTTGAACCCCTACATAGATAACGTTGAGTTCATTCCTCTTGAAGAGAATGAAGAATCCTTTCTATCATACATAGGAAAATTGCTGATTGATGCTAGTGGCAACTTCATCGTCCGGGACATGTCCGGAACAGTCAAAGTATTTGACTCTCGTGGTAAATTTCTTTTTAACGTCGGACATAAAGGACGGGGGCCAGGGGAATATCTGAGTGCCAGAGATATTTCGCTGGACGATACAGGTAACAGTTTACTAGTTTTGAGTTTAGGTTATGTGCTTGTTTATAATGTATCAGACGGCAAATTCATACGACAGATTGAGACTCCGAGGGAGGATTACGAGGCTATATGCACCTCAAGCGATGGTGGATTTTTCCTATTTTCGTGCAACCCCGGTGATTTTGCAGATTTCAGCAACGACTTTTATGCCGTGAAACAGTTTGAAGCGGATGGTACGAAAAAGGGGGAGTTCCTGCCAAGAAAGGATTTCGTGATATCACAGGGTATTTTTACTCAATCGCACGACAAAAGCTACTTATTGCGACCTCAGGAAGGGGATAATATTCTTTACAAGATAAGCGACAATAGAATTATACCACAATACAAGATTGATTTCGGCAATAGGGCTATCCCGGCCAGATTCATGTTTGATAAAGGCGGAAATCCGTTGGCAAATATACAGGCGTTTATCAGATCCGGATACTACAAATTACCCATTTATTTTCAAGACACAAAGAATCAGTTGTATTTCGCATGTGCCGGACCAAATGGGAATTATCACCATTTCCTCTATTCACTTCCAAATGTCAAGGCAATCCATTGGGAGGATACGATCGAAGATTCGGCACCCACGCTTCTGATGGCTTCAGACGATGAAAATTTGTATGCAATGGTAGTTGGCTTGGATAAATATTTGGAAATAGAAGAAAATAATCTCAATCCTCTTACGCGTGCAATTATTCAAAAATTCAAGGAAGATAAAATTGCGTGGAGGACGGACAATCCAGTTTTGGTTAAATTAAGATTTCGCGTTTAACCATGAATAAAAGGATTGTCTATTGTCCGCTTGTCCTTGGTGCGGTTGTTTTGACTATAATCGGAATCGGAGCCGTCAAAATAAAAAAAATGAGTGATAATGTCGTGAAACTTTCCTACTTGGTTTTAGAAAAAGACGCCGATATTAATGCGATAGAGAGCTATCTTATTAAAAACATTGAACTGCTTGACACCGACTCCGATGAATTAGCCAAAACATTGGCCGGATTAGGAATAGATACGAAAGGTGTCGGCTATGTTGCGCTGTTTCCCATTAATGGCTGTGGATCCTGTGTAACCATGTTGTGTTTTGCCCTTGAAGATTTGGAAATCGACAAAAATACCGTTCACATAATCGCAGAGTCGGAAAACGTAACTATGCGTAGTGAATTGAGAGGGTCAGGGTATACAAATTATCATTCGAACAAGGCGCCTTTTGACGATATACCAGATAGTGAAAACATCACGTTTGTTGCTTTTAAAAACGGGAAATGCAAAATGATGAAATTCGATATAGGATTCCCTGAGTATGTAAAAATATTTTTAGGCCATGATCTCTAAAATGATATTACCATTAATCGTATTATTCTTCATTTGCAGTTGCAGTTGCAGAAAGGACAGAGAGAAGAAGGGATTGGAAGAGGGGATGATTGTGGAGATTATGCCTATCCCAACGAAAGTAGAGCCAACATTCGAAACGTTACACTCTTTCGACAATATGAATGATGTAGTCCTTTTAGGAGCCAAGGACAGTATTATATATTTTTTCAGATATATCGATGAGGTAAGACATCTTTCTCTCTATGATTACGGCAAAGATCGAGTGATACGTGATTTGCGTCTTTTTGAAGATCCAAAGCATTTGAGCGACATGCAGTATGTGAATTATTTGTCTTTTCACAAGGACTCATTGGGCTATATAAATTATAACGAACGTATATACCACTGTTTTTCATATAAGGATTTGATAAATGGTATTGTAAAATATTCATCTTCGCCGTGGATGCATGCTGATTCATACAAACCATACAAATACAGAGGCAAATACATTGTTGTACGCGCCGCAACAACAGATGATAAAACTTCCTCGCATATGGTGTACAGCCCTGAAGGTCACAAGAAAAAGTGCTATGATTTTTATCCGAGAGTCGATTTGAGTTTGAACGATCAATATCATCGGCAACCATATCAGGTATTTTGGGGTAATCCCGTTATGAACGAAGAGTGTGGGATTTTTGTCCATGCTTCCCAACCCAGTAATACATTAACAATTATCGGCGTTGATGAAGATTACAAACTGAGTGTTATAAAGCAGCATAATAATTTCAATCCAAACGAGCTTACCTATGATGAAAGTGCGCCAAAGGGGCAATTAATAATATCTTATACAAGTTCTCAAGCCACTGACAACTTTTTTTATTTGGCATACAAAGGTAACGAGTATCAGAAAGATGGTAAATCACATCTATTGCAATATGATTGGGTGGGTAGTCTTGTGAAAATAATTGTCATAAACGGCGATTGCCGTTCTTTTGCCGTAACTCCTGATGACAGTATGGTTTATATGATGCTTTATGAAGAAGATAAGAATAATCCGCAACTCATTAAGAGCAAAATATAGGGCGTTGCTGGTGGACAACAATCCCGACAAGGGGGCTATTTCAAGTGTTGTGGGCAAGCGTTTTGGCCATTCATTCCGGGGACGAAAACCTCTACATCGATCTCATCGAGCCGTTGGGACACAAGACGAGAAAACGGAATGAGGAGTTCCAAAAGTCATATACAACGTGACGCGCACCGATGCCCACGCGGTGTGGCTCGGCGACACGCGCATCGAGGTATCGCGCAAGTATCGCGACCGTTTGTCCGCTATCTGATATGTTGCAGGATTTCGAGCAGAAGGCGCCACGTCTTTCCTACCGTGTCGATCTTCAGGCGTTCGTTGGGGGAGTGGGCGCCAAGGATCGTGGGGCCGGTGGAGATCATGTCGAGCGTCGGGTACTTCTCTAGAAACAGTCCGCATTCGAGTCCGGCGTGGATCGCGCGTACTTTTATCTCCCTGCCGAACAGCTCTCGATACGCTTTTTTCGTAATTTCGAGCAGTTGCGAGTCGGGGTTCGGTGCCCAGCCGGGATAACCCTCCGAGTGCTCGACCCGTGCCCCGGCGAGCGAAAAGACCGCCTCGACAGCCTCGGCTGCCGACCATTTGCCGCTCTCGACAGACGATCGCTGCGACGTCGTCACCACGATTTTGCCCTGCTCCATCTTCACCGAGGCCAAATTGGAAGAGGTTTCGACCAAGCCCGGAACGGCAAAACTCATGGCCAAAGGCCCGTTGGGAACTCCGATCAAAGCCGAAACAAGTCGCCGCGAGGTGTCTGCGTCGATCACCGATGCCGGAGCAGGCACGGGCAAGACGGAGACACTAACGTCGGGATCGGAGTGGGCGAGTTCTCCCGTAATGTCGGCGCAGAAACCTTCTGCGAGTCGCGAAAACTCGGCCATCCAGGTTTCGGGAACGCCCACTACGGCTCGCGCCTCACGCGGAATGGCGTTGCGCAGATTCCCCCCGTCGATCGAAGCCACACGCAGCGAATGGGCGAACATCCCCGACCAAAGCAATCGCCCGAGTATTCTATTTGAATTTCCCCGTCCCTTCTCGATGTCGTCGCCGCTATGCCCGCCCAGCAACCCCGAGACAACGATCTCGAAAAAGCGAAGGTTCTCCGAAGCGCTTTCCGGCTTGTAGTCGAACCGCGCAAGAGTATCCACTCCTCCGGCACAGCCTATGAACACCTCGCCCTCATCCTCGGAGTCGAGATTTATCAGGTAGCGCCCCGAGATCATGTCCGCCCTGAGGTTGAACGCCCCCGTCAGCCCGGTCTCCTCGTCGACGGTAAACAGCGCTTCGAGCGGCGGTAGCTCAGCCTCGGGGTCGATCAGCAGGGCCAGCGCGAGGGCCATTCCCATGCCGTTGTCGGCACCGAGGGTCGTTCCGCGCGCCTGCACCCACCCGCCGTCGGGCGAAATGAGGGTCACGATGCCGTCACGGGTGAAATCAAACGGCTGGCCCGCGGCGTTGAGGGCGTCGGCGTTGCGCTCGCACACCATGTCGACGTGGTTTTGCAGCACCACCGTCGGGCGGCCCTCCATTCCGGGCGAGGCGGGACGGCGGATCACCACGTTGCCGATAGCGTCTTTTTGATATTCCAGATCGTGCTTTTTCGCGAACTCCACAAGCCACGCAACGATCGCACCCTCGTTCTTCGATGGGCGGGACACCCGTGTTATCTCGTCGAAAATGGCCCATACGGGGCGTGGTTCAAGGTTTTTCATCTCGCCGGGTTTTTAAATGTTTCCATGCCGCCGCGCAGGAACTCCACATATTTAGCAACGTCGAGGCTATATCCATACACCGGAGCCAGCAACTCTCCCTCGCCGTCGAGCAGCATGTAGGCGGGTTGGGCGCTTACCCCGTAGCGGGTGTTGACTGTGTATGAATTTTTGCGGCCGATGGTTTTCAGCTCCTTTCCGGCGGGGGTGGTGAGCCATTCGCTTTCGGGCAGCCGCGTGCGGTCGTCGGAGTAGAGGGCGATCACGATGTACTCCTCGCTCAGAATGCGCTGCACCTCCGGATCGACCCACACCCGGGCCTCCATCTCGCGGCAGTTGACGCAGCCGTGGCCCGTGAAGTCGAGGAAAACCGGCTTACCCGCGGCGCGCGCGGCGGCCAGGCCCTGCTCCAGATCGAAGTATCCGGCCAGACCGTGCGGCAGACGCAGGATGTCGGCATATTTAATCTTTTCGTCAGACGGAGCATAATTCGAGAGCGGGGTTATCGGCGAATGCCCGTTGTAGATGAAGTCCTGTGTGGACATCGGAGGCAGATAGCCCGAAATCCCCTTCAGCGGCGCCCCCCACATCCCCGGAACGAGGTAGACCACGAACGAGAAGACCGCGATCACCAGCCCGAGCCGCCCGACGCCCATCCGCTCAAGCGGCGCGTCGTATTTAAACCGTATCCTGCCCGACAAATAGAGCCCCGCGATGGAGAAGACCACGATCCAGATCGCAAGGTAGACTTCGCGGTCGAGGATCCCCCAGTGATAGGTCTGGTCGGCGACCGAAAGGAACTTCAGCCCGAGAGCGATCTCGGCCAGCCCCAGCATCGCCTTCACCTCGCCCAGCCATCCTCCGCTACGGGGCATTCGCTCCATGATGCGCGGGAAGAACGCGAAAAAGGTGAACGGCAGCGCGAAAACCGTCGAGAACACGAGCATCGTGGCGATCGGCCGCCAGAATTCCCCTCCAACCGACTGAATGATGGCGGTTCCGACGATGGGCACCGTGCACGAGAACGACACCA
Source organism: Alistipes sp. (assembly GCA_031285485.1). Lineage (GTDB taxonomy): Bacteria > Bacteroidota > Bacteroidia > Bacteroidales > Rikenellaceae > UBA940. The sequence goes on along the minus strand of JAITWC010000069.1, from coordinate 6,805 downwards.
GCACGAGCGTCAGCGCGAGGAAGAACGCTCCCGCCATTCCCGCCCTGTCGGCGTTCCTGTCCGACCGGTTCAGCCACCGCGACGGCAGCCGTATCTCGAAAGCCCCCAGCAGCGACGCCGCGAAGAGCATGAACACGGCGAAGAACAGCACGTTGGGCACCCAGTGGGTGGCCAGCCAGTTGAAGATGCCGGCCGAGACGGCCTCGCCGCCTCCGAACCTCGCCGCGAGTATCAGGGCCGCTACCGGCACGGTGAAGATCACAACCGTGAACACTCCGAACATCGACGCCCTGAGGCGCGCTCCGGCCGGGTCGGAGTTGTCCTTCAGGAAGAAAGTCACCGTCATCGGTATCATCGGGAACACACACGGCGTGAGCAGGGCCAGCAACGCCCATCCCGCGGCCGAGAGGACCATCCCCCAGAGACTTTCGCCGTCCGGCGCGTTCCGCGCGGACAAATCGGCCGGGGGCGCTCCCACAGCGGGCAAATCGGCCGCCGGCGTGCCCTCCGTTCCGGCCGCTCCGGCCGCCGCCGCCCCGACGGGTACCGAGAACTCCCACACCCCCCGCACGCAATAGTCGTCGTTGCAGATCTGATACTCCACCTCCCCGGCCAGCACCGCCCCCGGTTCGAGCACCTTCACCCTTTGGGCGAAGACGCCGGCGATCTCGTAATACCCCGTCTCGAAACCGAACACGGGGTCGAACTCATGCGCCGGCTCCGTCGCCTCGAAAGGCCCCCCCACCGTCTCCAACCCCCGCGACGCGGAAAAATCGAAACCGGTGGCGAGCGACGGAACGCCGTAGGGCCCCAGGTCGTAGAGGTGCCATCCGCGTGTGGGCCGCGCCTCGAAACGAACTTCCCACTCCCCCGCCCCGCCGTCGACGGGCGTGGCGGTTGCGCTCCACTCCGTGCCGCCAGCCTCCTGGGCCCGCGCTCCGGAGGCCCAAAGGAGGGCGCACAGCAGCGCCCCGACAATCGCGAACCGGCGGCGCATCACTTTACCGGCGCCGTTTCGAGGGCGTCGACCAGGAACCTCCAGAACCTTTCGACCGAGGCTATGTCGACCTCCTCGTCGGGCGAGTGGGGGTAGCGGATCGTGGGCCCGCACGAGATCATGTCCATTCCGGGGTACACCCCGCCGATGATGCCGCACTCAAGCCCGGCGTGGACGGCGGTGATCGCGGGCCGCTCGCCGAACAGTCGTTCGTAGCCCGCGGCCATGGTACCGAGGATCGGCGACGACATGTCGGGATTCCAGCCGTCGTAGGAGCCCGCCAGCTCGCACCGCGCACCGACCATGCCGCAGAGGGCGACAATCCGTTCGGCCACCCACTCCTTTTCGCTCCGCACCGACGAGCGCATCAGCGCCTGCATCTTCACAGTCCGGCCGTCGGACACCACGCGCGCGAAGTTGCTGGAGGTCTGCACCAGGCCGGGCATCGAGGTCGACATCTTCACAACCCCGTCGGGCACTAAGCAGATGAGGTCGACCAGGCCGCGCGCCACGGCGGGCGGGATCACCTCGGCCGGGTAGCCCGTCGCCGGGGCGACCGTCAGGGAGATGGAGTCCTCTATCCCCTCGAACTCCCTTCGCAGCGTGGCCAGCATCTCCGCCACCGCCTGTTCGAGGGCGGCGAGACGCTCCGGCGCGACGAGCAGCATGGTCCGCGCCTCGCGGGGGATGGCGTTGCGCAGTCCGCCGCCGTCGATCGACGCCAGCAGCGCTCCGGCCGCCAGATGGGGCCGCAGGACGCGGGCGAGCACCCTGTTGGCGTTGGCCCGCTGCAACACGATCTCGATACCCGAATGGCCGCCCTTAAGCCCCCCGACCTCGACCGTGACGGCGGCGCGGCCACGCGGAGCGGCCTCGCCCGCGTAGGGCAGCTCGATATTTGCGTCAGTCCCGCCCGCGCAGCCGACGCAAAGCTCGTTTCCGCGCTCGGAGTCGAGGTTTATCAAAATTTCGCCCCGCAACTCGCCAGCCTTCAGTCCGAAAGCCCCCGCCATGCCGGTCTCCTCGGTGGCGGTGAACAGCGCTTCGAGCGGGCCGTGGCGAAGCTCCCCCGATTCGAGGACGGAGAGCATGGCCGCCACCCCGATGCCGTTGTCGGCCCCCAGAGTGGTGCCGTCGGCGCGCACACGGCCGCCGTCCACCACCGGCCGGATGGGGTCGCGGGTGAAATCCATCCCGCGGTCGGCGTTGGCCTGCGGCACCATGTCGAGATGGGCCTGGAGCACGATCCCCCGGCGGTCTTCCATGCCGGCGGAGGCGGGCTTGCGAACTATCACGTTGTCGGCACCGTCGACGGTGCATTCGAGCCCGTTCCTCGCGGCGAACCCCACTATGTGGGCGCGGATCGCCTCCTCGTGGTGGGAGGGGTGCGGAATCGAGCAGATGTCCGCGAAATGGCCCCAGAGGGCGGCCGGTTTAAGATCTGTAATGTTCATCCGAAAAAAATTTAAGGTTTGTCGGTCGAAAGCGCCTTTCATAACTTATGAAAGGACAATTTCGGCCTCGGCGGGGCTTTCATACGTAAATAAATTAAAGTGTGTCGTTGCAGAACTTCTGCAAGTCGTGAAACTCGCGTTTTGGTCGTTGCAACAGTGTTGCAAGTCGTGAATCTCGTGTTTTGGTCGTTGCAACAGTGTTGCAAGCCGTGAAACTCGTGTTTTGACCGTTGCAACATTGTTGCAAGCTGTGAATCTCGCGTTTTGGTCGTTGCAACATTGTTGCAAGCCGTGAAACTCGCGATTTTCACGTGCTCTTTGGCGGCTTGTAACGTCACGGGTGTTTCATAAGGGGACTATTTTTTAATGAGTTTGACTACATTTTCAATATGGTGCGTGTGCGGGAACATATCGACGGGCTGCACCGCCACCATCCGATACGCGTCGGACATCAGGGCAATGTCGCGTGCCTGGGTCGCGGGATTGCAACTGACGTAGACTATCGTCCGGGGCGCGGCCCTGAGGATCACGTCTATCACCGGCGCGTCGACCCCGGCCCGTGGCGGGTCGAGGATCACAACATCGGGGCGTCCGTTGGCCGCCAAGAAGACGTCGTTGAGAACGCGCTTCATGTCCCCGGCGTAGAACACGGTGTTCCTGATTCCGTTGACGGCGGAGTTTTCCCGGGCGTCCTCTACCGCTGCCTCGACATACTCCACACCAACCACTTTGTTTGCCTCCCTTGCGACGAAGTTGGCGATTGTTCCCGTCCCTGTGTAGAGGTCGTAGACTATCTCATTGCCGGTAAGTCCGGCTAAATCTCGTGCGACTTTGTAGAGTTCGTAAGCCTGCGCGGAGTTGGTCTGGTAGAACGATCCGGGGCCGATCTTGAAACTCAGTCCCTCCATGTGTTCGAAGATGTGGTTGCGACCGGAGTGGAGGCGTGCCTCGATGTCGCCCAGCGAGTCGTTGAGCTTTGAGTTGACCATCCACATGAGCGAGGTTATGGTGGGGAACGCTTCGCGCAGATGATCGAGTAGCGCGGCGATGCGCTGACCGTCGTCTTCGGCGAAGACCACGATAACCATCACTTCGCCGGTGGAGGCGGTGCGGATCACGATGTTGCGCACGAGGCCCCGGTGCTCGCGAATATTGTAGAATTCATAATCATTCTCGATGCAGAACCGCCGAATCTCAAGTCGAATATCGTTAGACGGGTCGGGCTGCAACCAGCACTTGCGCACGTCGAGAATCTTGTCGAACATCCCCGGCAAATGAAACCCAAGAGCCGGTTCCGGTTCGATCCCCGTCCCGTCCGCGATCTCCTCGTAAGTCAGCCACCGCTTCGGAGCAAAAGTAAACTCCAGCTTATTGCGATAAAAAGTCGTGGCCGCCGACCCCAAAGCCGGTCGAACCCCGTCGGGAGGAAGTTCCAGATGTCCGATGCGCGAAAGCTGATCGACGACCTGCTGCCGTTTGAACCGCAACTGCTCGTCATAGGGAAGGTTCTGCCACGAGCAGCCGCCGCACACCCCGAAGTGTTCGCAAAACGGCTCCACCCTAAAGGGCGAGCGAACCACCCACCGCACGACATACCCCTCCATGAAACGCCGCCGCCGCGACCGTATCTGCACATCCACCACATCGCCCGGTACCGCCAAAGGCACGAACACCACCACTCCGTCGTGGTAGCCCATCGCCTTGCCCTCGGCCGCGACGGCCGTTATTTCGAGTCCCTCGATAAGAGAATGCCCTTTTCGTCTTTTCGCCATAAAAAAATCGTTATCTTAGCGGTCGCAAATATACGAATAATAAAACGGGACATTACCCGTTTTCGATACAGTGCCATCACCAACTTGCATAACAAATTAATGAGCCGATTTTTCGTAACACTCTTTTCCCTCACGTTCCTCTCAGTCGCGGCGGCTCACGCGCAGTTCCTTCACGAGAGGACTTTCAGCATCGAGGCCGTGACCGTTACAGCGGAGGGGGAGGATCGCGCCTACCGCATCATGCGGCGGGCCATAGCCCACGCGCCGTGGCACGCCGCCCGCGTGACTGAGTACGACGCCGGGGTCTATCTGAAAGGGGCGTTGGACGTGGTGAAGATATCGAGAGCGGTGCGCGGAGTGGCGGACAACACGATCAAAAATATCCGCGAAGGAGAAAGCTACACCCAGGAGTCGTGGAACGAGGTGTCGTTTGTCGCCCCCGACAAATACGACCAGCGGGTGGTGAAACAACTCAGCAGCATGCCCCGGCTGGGGAGCGTTGGCGGCGGGAATGTTGAGGAGGGGGCCATGCGGCTCTTGAACCTTAACATCTATGACACCGGCGCAACCGACGGCCTAATCATCTCGCCCCTCTCGCCGGGTGCGTTCACCCACTACCGTTTCCGCTACGAGGGCTACGTCGAACAGGGGGGGCGCATCGTCGACAAGATCCGTGTCATGCCTGTCAGGTACAGCCAGCAGTTGGTCGAGGGGCACATCTACATCGCCGAGGACGACTGGAGCGTGCGCGGGTTCGATCTCTCGGGCCACATAAGCCTCATTGCCGGGATCGAGTTCCGTCTCCAGACCACTTATGGAGAGCAGATTCCGGGTGTGTGGATGCCCACCCTCCATCGCATCACTTTCGATCTGGGACTGCTCGGCTCGCGTGGCACGGTACGTTACGTGGCGTCGGTCGACTACGGCCGCATCGCGCTCAATCCCGCGCTGGAACCTGCGCCCTCGGAGACTGCCCCCGTATTAGAAGACGAAGCCCCCGAGATTGCGATCGCCCCTCCGCTACCACCCGAAGACGAGCGTTTCACTAACCGCGACTCCTACCGCACGGCGCGGCGAACACGGCGCAAGATCGAGGCTCCGGCCCGGCGCAACCTCGACGTGACCGGAGAGTTCGCCGATAACTTCACCATCACAGTCGACAGCCTCGCCCGCGAACCCGACCCGGGGTTCTGGGATCGAGTACGCCCCATTGCCCTCGAACCTGCCGAAATTGAGGGTTATCGGCTGCGCGAGGTGGCAGCCACTGCCGCGCCCGACACCGTTCCTCCTCGTCGCCGCCGCAAGACGATCGCAGCAAAATTCATCTTCGGCGACAAGTCGTGGAAGTTGGGCAAGCGGGGCGGCGAGATATTGTGGCACGGGGTGATCCCATCGAAGTCGGGTTTCAACACCGTCGACGGATTCTACTTCGGCATCGCTCCCATCGACTATCGTAAGAGTTTTGTCGTTGGACGCGGCCCCACGCTCATCCTCAGTCCGCAGGGCGGATGGGCCATCGACCGGCGAGCGCTGCTGGCCGACATGATGGCGCGTCTGGAGTTCGCACCGCGGCGGCGGGGTGAGTTCGAACTGAGGGCGGGAAGCGTAAGCCGCAACTTCGCGTCCAACCCCGGCGACGGCATACTTCCGTTCGATAACACCGTGGCGTCGCTCGTCTTCCGCCGCAACTATCTCAAGCTCTACGGCGACAACTTTGTCGAGGCGGCCGGGTCGATCGACGTCGTGAACGGCCTCGCACTCTCCGTTTCGGCCAAGTATTCGCTGCGGCGGGGACTGGAGAACTCAAGCGACTACTCGTTCTTCTACCGCAAAGAGAGGGAGTACACAGAGAACAAAATGATCGAAGACCACACCGCCGCCATCTTAACCGTCGGCATGGAGTACACCCCCCACCAATATTACCGCATAGGCGACGACGGGCGGAAACGGATGGTGCGCTCCGATTGGCCCACCTTTTTCGTCGGCTGGAAGAAGGGTGTTCGAGGAGTGTGGGGCAGCACGGCCGACTTCGACCACATCAGCGGCGGCATCCGCCAGAACATCGACCTCGGAGGGCCGTTCCACCGCCTCGAATACTTCGTCTACGGCGGGGCATTCGCCACCGGGCTCAGCCTCCACTTTCCCGATTACCGCCATTTCGACACCGCCGACCTGCCCGTTACCAACTCTTCGATCACCAACGTGGGGTCGTACCGCATGCTGGGCTCTTATGTCCACAGTACCCCCGACCGGTATCTCGAACTGCACGTTTCGTATCAGGCGCGTTTCCTGCTGATAAAGCTGTTGCCGTGGTTCAGCGGGCGGTTGTGGACGGAGGGTATGCAGCTACACTATCTCGACACACCCGGATTGAGGCACCACATGGAGATCGACTACACGGTGGGGATGCTGTGGAAGGCGGGTCTGTTCGTCGGCTTCGACAACTTCCGCTACACGAGGCTCGGTTTCAAATTCTCCATCCCCATCAAAATCTCCCGCCGCGGCGCCTAATGACTTCCATATTTCGTGAATTTGAATATTAAACTGCTGCAAAGTGGAGTTCCTAACTTAGCCCGCGCAAA
>JAITWC010000007.1 GCA_031285485.1 Alistipes sp. | reverse complement strand
ATCGAAATGGAGATCTTCCAATGGATCGAAATCTGGTACAACAAAATCAGAAAACACAAAGCGCTACAAAACATGACAATAGACGAATTATGGAACATTAACAAAATATCGGCTTAACTCTTTGTGCGGTGAAAGTTGGGAAATCCAGTCGGAATTTCTTCCGACCACTCGTGGCACAAACTCCCTTTTACAGCGGAGTTAGCCGGCTCCCCATGCAAAATGAGAACAGTAATGCCTATTATGACAATAGCCATACTATTGTCGGAGGAAAAATGAGAATTACCTTTGCAGCCTGAAAAGAGGTGTGGTTATCGACCGTGCCACTACAAAGAAATGCAGCAAACCAGTAGATGATGACGTATATTAAAAGAATCGAGTTGCCGAGCGTGGAGGTTCACACGTCGTGCGTTTGTTACCAGAAAGGCGACGAGCGCACGATACGGCAGTGGGGCTTCGAACCCGGCACCGTACACACGATTCTTACGGACGCGCACAGCATCGTCTTCGTCCTGAAGGGCGGCGTGCGCCTGTCGGCGCTCAATCTCGGAAACGACGTGTCGCTGGAGTGCGACGACTTCGTCTTCCTGCCCGCGGGCACAAGGACGGAGTTCGAGGCGCACGAATCGGTGTCGGTGCTGCTCGTCAAACTCGAAGACCTCGTGGGACAGATTCCCGAATGCGACACCTTTCGTTTCCAAAGGACCGTACCTCCCGACGATACGAGGGAGACCGGCATCTATCCGCTGAGGACGAACGACCGCATAAAGCATTTTCTCGAAGGTCTGATGAGTACCGAGGCCGACGGGCTCAAGTGCAGTTCCTACGCGCGACTGCTCGCGGGGCAGCTGATGTTCTTGGTGCAGGTCTATTATACGCAGGATGAGTACACCCGTTTCTACTCCTCTGTTTTCAGCCCCGACGTGGTGTTCTCCGACTTCGTCATTAAGAACTGGAGAAAATACATGGCGGTGAACGAACTGGCCGACGCGCTCAACATGACGCCCCAGCAGCTGACGTCGCGGTTCCGCAAGGTGTTCGGAAAGACGGCCCAGGAGTGGCTGCAGGCGCGCAAGGCGGATTATGTCTACCACGACGTGTGTTCGTCGCACAAATCCCTTAAATCCATCGCGCACGAGTACGGCTTCTCGATGCCCAACTTCATACGCTTTTGCCGCACCAATTTCGGCGCGACTCCCGGCACAATCAGGAGCAACCTGAGCGCCCGTCTCGGCGGCGGCACGTGCGGCGTCGGGGATGGTGTTCCGCACGGTGAGTGCCCAGCGCCGGAGCGGGAAACAAACAACGAACAGTTTTAATCGGAGAATAATGAAAAAATTTACTTCCAATCGTGTTATTTCGCGGAGCCGGTTGCTTGCGGCCGCACTCGCCCTGACGGTTTTCTTTGCCGCGAACGCACAGGGGCAGGGCCGTTACGGCAACGGCGCGGAACTTCCGCGCTGGAACATCAAGACCAACCTGCTGTACGACCTGACGGGTACGATCAACCTCGGTGCCGAGTTCCGCGTCGGGGATCGGCTGTCGCTCGACCTGCCGTTCAACTACAATCCGTTCCAGTACGCGGACAACCGCAAGTGGAAACACTTCCTGTTCCAGCCCGAGCTGCGCCGTTGGTTGGGCGACGACGTGTTCCGCGGCCACTTCGTGGGCTTTCACGCCCACTACGCCTTTTTCAACATAGGCAACCTGCCCAAACCGTTCTCGGCCTACATGCAGGCGCACCGTTTCGAGGGCAACGCCTACGGTGCGGGCGTGAGCTGGGGCCACCGCTGGAACTTCGGCAGCCGCTGGGGACTTGAGGCCACCGTCGGCGTGGGCTATATATATAAGGACTACGACGTGTTCGAGTGCGGAACCTGCGGCGAGTTCATCGCCAGCGAGCAGAAGCACTACTTCGGCCCGACGAAGGTGGGTGTCAGCCTGATCTTCGGCGGCGGCGGCAGGAAAGCCGCACCGGTCGTCGAGGCCCCGAGGCCCACTCCTCCGGTCTACGTCATGCCGGCGCCCCCGGCCTACGAACCCAACCTGTCGACGAGCTACGTCATTCCCGACGTCGAGTCGCCCAAGGTACGTTCGGCCACGCACACGGCCTACCTCGACTTCGAGCAGGGACGCGCGGAGATCATCGACAACCTGCGCAACAACGCGGCCGAGCTTCGCCGCATCGACGAGATCACGCGCGGCGTGACGCGGGACGACAATTCGACCGTCACGGGCGTCTCCATCACTGGCTACGCCTCGCCAGAGGATACCTACGAGCGCAACATGGCGCTGTCGCAGCGCCGCACGGAGGCCGTGAGCGGCTACGTGAACCAACGCCACAGCCTGCCCCTCGGCGTGATCCGCGCCAGCGGCCGCGGCGAGGACTGGGAGACGCTCGATTCGCTGGTGAGCCTGTCGTCGATCCCCGACAAGGGTCTCGTGCTGGGAATAATCCGCGGCGGCGGCGATGCCGACTACCGCGAGGAGGAGATTAAAAAACTGTCCGGAGGCGCGACCTACCGCCGCATCTTCGACGAGTTCTATCCGCGCCTGCGCCGTACAGACTACCGCGTGGACTACACCGTGGCCGGGTTCTCGGTCGAGGAGGGCAAGCAGGTGTTGCGCACCAATCCGCGCAACCTGTCGCTCAACGAGATGTACCTGATCGCCAACACCTACGAGCCGGGCAGCCGCGCGTTCAACGAGGTGTTCGAAACGGCGGTGCGGATGTTCCCGACGAGCGACGTGGCCAACATCAACGCAGCGGCGGCGGCGCTCGAAGGGCGCGACCTCGGCGCGGCGACCCGCTATCTGTCGGCCGTCAGGGAGCAGACCCCCGCCTACTGGAACAACCTCGGCGTACTGCAATGGTTGCAGGGCAACAAGCAGGGCGCGGCCGACAGTTTCTCGCGCGCCGGCATCCAGTCGATGGGCAACGCCTCGGAGGTCGAACGGCACTTCCGCTCGCTGCAACGCTAAACGCGACCAACTATAACAATACATAACATAACAACACTTTTATTAATCAAATTTTATTATCATGAAAAAACTATTTATGTTTGCGGCGGCAGCCGCCCTCACGTTCGGAATGGCGAGCTGTGCCAAGGAAGGCCCCGGCAACGGCACTGAGGCCGAAGGCATAAGCCTTCTGACCATCAAGCTTCAGAACGAAGCGGCAGGCGCTACAAGAGCTCCGATTGCCAGTACAGCGGCGGAAAGTGCTGTCAATTCGCTCGAAATCTACGTTTTCAACGCAGGTGGAGCAGCCCGTCCCACACAGGAGGGTACGGTGACTTACGTTAATGTCCCCAGCGGCGATTACAACTTCGTTCCCACCAATGACGGTAGTTCGACCGTTTCCTTCAATGTTCCCACCGGCGTGCCGGTAGACGTTCTGGTAGTCGCCAACGCCAACCTCGGCGAAATGGCCACCAGTACGATGCAGCAGGTCATGGCCGCACTCTCGCCCGCCGCAAAGACGTTCACCAAAACCAACAACGGCGCGATCTTCGGTGCTGAAACCCCCGCGGTCACGACCGACGACGGTTTCGTGATGGCCGGAAAGACCCTCAATCTCACCATCGTCAACGATGCCGAGGTGGCAGTCAACATCGACCGTAACGTGGTTAAGATCGCCCCTCCCGAAGAAGACGATACCGTAACCGCCGAACTGACCCCGGCGGAATGGGAAGAGATCTTCCCCGATGCTGCCGATGGAGCTTTTGCCAGCGTTCCGGCAGCGGGCGGCACGATGCCCGGCTTCGATTTCGCATTGACGGGCTTCGCCGTTCTTAACGGTCTTCCCAAGTCGGCGGCAGGTTTCCAGTACACCGCAAGCCCCTACAACTACAATCCGGGCCACGCCTACCTGCTGGCTACTCCGTTCAACTACACCAACCCGTGGAGCAACTGGGATGCAGGTGCGTTCACCTATCCTTATGCTACGGGTGGATGGCAGGCTCAGATCACCGCTACCAACGGTGCGACCGAAACCCTTATGGGTGCTCGCCTGATTAGTAACGCCGACAATATGATGGACTTAACGGAGCCTGAAGATGTAACTCCCGGGAACCTCACTGCTTGGGCTCCCTACTCGGGCTGGCTCACAAGCCTCACCACTGCGGTGTACGCTTACGAAAGCAAACCGGGCCAGGTGACCAACAACTCGACCGGTTACAGGGGTTATAACGCCGACCAGGTAATCTCGCTCATCATCGGCGGTAGAATCTCCATCACCGGTCTGTCCGCCGCAACCCGTTTCTGGAGGGTGGACATCCGCCCGGAAAACGGCGAAGCATACCACATCATTCGTAACTCGATCTACACGACCCTCATCTCTAAGATCACCTCTCCCGGCCACACCACTCCGTGGGAAGCCGAGAACGAAGATCCGATCATCGACGAACCGGGCGCAACTCCCACCGACTTTATCATCAGCATCAACCCGTGGGACGGCAAGCCCGTCGGCAACACTGAGCTTTAATCGACAGCGTGAGTTAAGGGACGCGGGCGGGTTGCCTCAAATGGGGCAACCGCCCGGAGCCTTGACGAACCGGTTATGACGATGTATTGAAACAGGACAAATTACCGCGGGGAGGATCGGAACCATAAAATGGAGCCCCTCCTCCATCCGACACCTCCCCCGCGGGATTTGTTAACAAACGAAGCACGACACACACACAACACACTATTAAAAAAATCAAAGCCTTGAAACGATTAATCCCATTCGTAATTGCCGCACTGTCGCTGAGCAGCTGCCTCAAGGAGGACGCCTGGTGCCCCACGATGCGCGTAAGCTTCAAGATGGAAGACCAGTTCCTCGCGGGGGATTACGACTCAAGAGTGCGCAACGATGTACTGCTGTACATCTTCAACGAGGACAAAATGGTATACTCCCGGACGATCCCCTACGCGGCCGTCTCCGGCGGGAAATACTACGACATACGCAAGACGGACGAAATGCTCGGCGGCAACCTGAAGCTCGTCGCGTGGGCCGTCAGGCCGGACGAAACCGAAACAGGCACCGACACGCCGCTCACCGTCCACCACGCATACCAGCATCCCGAATACGCGGCGGGTTCCGACTACCAGTCGCACTACATGGCGCACACCCCCCACACCGCGGCGGGATTCCACGCGCCCCATCACCACGAAAGATACATGGGAACCCTCACCGTCACGCAGGAAGAGATGACGGACGAGGCGTCACGCCATGACGTTATAATGACGCCGGCTCCAGGCCGCATCGCCGTCAACATCCACGACCCGCACGGCCGGCTCGCGGTGCTTGAAGCGGACGGCGGATCCGTCGGACAACCCTACGTCGTCATCGAAGGCGGCATGACCCAAATGGCCCTCGGCGACCCCGACCTCGGACGCACAGGCCGCGTGGGTTCAGGCTCCGCCTCCCGTGTGCGCGCCAACCTGAACGCACATGACGCCACGAGCCAGACCGACGACATAGTGTTCGCCTCCGGAATGGTGGGCGTACTGCCCTCGGCGGCCAACACGCCGTCGCTCACCGCGCACGTTTTCGTGCAGCAGGACGGCCTCGACAACGAGATAGCGACGCTCACCATCACGGCCGACAACACGGCACAACACTTCACCGCCCTGCATTCGGGCGACTACATACAGTTCGACTTCGACCTGCCCGAAACGATCTTCGAGCCGGACCCGACCGGAACGCAGTTCTACGTCACAATCAACGGATGGGTTCTCAGGATCGTTGGCAACGGGAACGGACAGGATCTGTAACCACACACGCATATAATAAAAACACTGTAACGATATGAAAAGATTATTTCTCCTTATTCCGGCACTGGCGCTGATGGCGGCATGCCAGAAAGAGGTGCCGTTGGGCAACGACAGGGAAGTCGAGATTCGGATCATGACCGGTTCGGCGCTCGGCGGCGCCAAGTCGACGCGCGCCCCGGGCGACCTGCTCGCCGACGACGCCCTCAAGACCGTGGACATGCTCGTGTTCGACAACTCCGGCGGCAACCACGACAACGCAAAGTTCATGCGCCACACCCACGCGTGGGAGAAAAACCCCAGTCAGAGCCTGTGGAGCGCGATCATCGAGGGCGGCACCAATCTGGACATCTACTTCGCCATCAACGCGCGGGACGCCGTGGCAAGCGCCGTCGCCGGCAAGACGGCCGGAACATCCACGTTCGCCGACATCAAGGAAGACCTCGTGCTGACCGGCGACGTGAACCTCAACTCCGCCGGCACCGGCCTGCCCATGTGGGGATACCGACACAACGCAACCATCGTGGCGGCAAGGAACAACGCCCTCGGCACCGTGAAGGTGCTCCGCGCGGTGGCCGCCGCCGAGATCAAATTCGAGAACACCGCGAACTTCAAGCTGGCGCACGGAAGCATCCGGTACGCCTCCACCGAGGGCTTCCTGGCCTACACCAGGAGCAATATCGCTTTCGATGACGAGAGTTTGCCCGGTGCCGCACAGAACGACGCCCCGCAGGTGGAATACTCGCTGATCGCGCCCGAAGTGCCGGCCGCGGCCGCCACTTCGGAGACCGTAGAGGCAACTGAAATCAAGTCGAGAGGCACGGACTATCCGGAGATGGCCGAAAACCTGTACGTCATCGAAGACCAGCTATTCTTCTACGAGAACAACAAGGACGACACCCCGGCAACCGCAGCGAAGAAATACACCAAAGTGGTGGTCGGCGGTACATTCGACCCGACCCCCGCAGCACCGAACAGCGGCGACGAGGTGGCGACATACTATCCGCTCGCCTTCCGCGACCGCAACCTGAACGGCTTCAGCAACGACATGGTGCCCATCATCCGCAACACCAAGTTCCAGTTCGTGATAACCAAAGTGAACGGCAAGGGTTTCGACACCCCGGATATCGCGAAGGACGCCGAACCGATGAACATAGAGTACGACGTCATCCAGTGGAACGAATGGAACGAGGGCGACATCACCACGTGGGGCTCCTTCTGGCTGTCGGTCGGCAAGAGCCGCAACAACGAAACGCTCGGAGACGAAGGCAGGACGAAGGCCGCCTACCTCTACCGCAACGCGCAGTCGGAAGACGTGATCGAGTTCAGCACCAACGTGGGCTTCGATGAATACGCCCTCGCCCTCTCCGGCCCGGGCAACGAGACGGGACACGACGAGGTTGAGTCGCACACTTTCCTGAACGTACCGACAATTGCGAACGGCGGACTGATCGCCGGCGAGGAGGTCATCAAGCGGATCGCCAACGCGTACTACGAGATCTACCTCGTCAAGGGCGGCGCCTCCACAACGCCGGGCGGTACCAAGGGCAGGCTGATCTTCGTCTCGCTGCAAGACTACGCGGCCAGGACGGCGAACCCCTCCGTCTCGACGTTCACGATCAGCTCCGGCGAGATAAAGTACAACATCGACGTAAGGCAGGGCAACTCCTCGCCAGAGGACTGGATCAACGACCCCGTAAAGGATCCCGACTGGGGTACGTGGAACTAACTCTTGGAAGTTAATAATTAAAGCACGAAGATATCATGAAAAAGTTGTTATTGGCATTAACCGGAATCTCCGCGATGCTGCTCGGCTCCTGCTCGCAGGAGATGGGAGGCCCCGGCGGCGACGATCTGCGGCCGATCCCCCCCAATACGCTCCGCCTGACGGTGGACGTCAACAACAAAGGACTGGTGGCCAGCCCCACCACACGCGCCGTCGCCTCGCCCGACGAGAAGACCATCAGCGACCTCTACCTGCTGTTCTTCGAACCCGGCGCCGACAAGAGCGGCCTGTTCGTGGACTATGTTGAGATCGACCCCGACGACCTCGGAACATCGGTCAACCCGGACGGCTGGAGCGGCACGCTCGACATCGACATGTCGCAGAGCCAGCTCGACGTAACGGCGGCCTACAACATCCTCGCCATAGCCAACATCGGCCACACGAACGACGACGCGGTAGAATATCTGGGCGAAGGCACGACCCCCGCCGCGTGGATAGCGCAGTGGGCGGGCAAAACGCAGCAGGAAGTTATCGCCGGGGCGCGCGCCCTGACGGCCACCGGCTCCGTCGGCTCGCACCAGCTGCTCATGAGCGGCATCACCAGCAAGGCGGCCAACGAGTTCAAGACCGAGGTGACGCTGCTGCGCAACCAGATCCGTCTCGACGTGGTGAACAACGACGCGGGCTACAAGCTGACATGGGCGAGCGTCCACAACGCCTACGGCCAGTCCAAGGTGTGGAACGACGGCTCGGACGCGAACCCCGTCATGGACTTCACGTCCAACACCACGCGCATACGCACCTATACCGAATACGACGGCACCATCACAGGCAACAGGATCGAGAACGAGTTCTACGTGTTCGAGAACATCGTGGCCAACGTCGGGCAGAACGACGACTTCACCACCTGCATCGTCGTCGGACTGACGCCGACGGGCGGCGGCCCCACCCAGTACTACCGCGTCAACATCGCCCCCGAGAAATCGGGACAGATGCTCTACCGCAACCACGCCTACGTGCTGACCGTCAACTCGGTCTTGCCGGGCGGCGGCGCGAGCGGCGTCACCGAGGCGCTGCGCGACCCCGACGCACCCGACATCAACTACATCATCAACCAGTGGAACGAGAACGAAGTTGGCACCTCCGATCAGGACAACAACAGCATGCTCTCGTCGCCCTACAAGACGGTCAACCTCGAACTCACCACCGGCGAGATACGCGGACGCCGTGAGCGCGGCCTGTCCCCCGACAGGTTCACCATCACCACCGTCACCGCTCTTCCGAGCGTTTCCGACCTCGAAATCAAGCACAGCGAGTTCCACGTCAACGGTTCGACGACAGAATTCTACACGGGCATCACCGTCGGCAAGGTGAAGACGGGCAACGTCTGGGAACTCGTGTTCTCTCCCGTCGCGAAGCTCGGCGACGCGCCGGTGAACCTTGTGGACAGGAACGGAACCGTAACAGGCACACACACGCTCGACGAGGACGACCGGATCACCGGTTTCGTCACGCTGGGTTACGCGGGCCTGCGCATCACCGTCGACGTGGTGCAGACCGACGTCACGCCCGACGTGCTGAACCTCTATCCGCCCGCGGGCGGCAGGGTGTTCGCTCCCTTCAAGGACATCGTATCGGACGATATCCGCATAGAAGCCTCCGGCCCGTGGAGGGCCAAGCTGTTGTCCGAGGACGGCGCGCCGTTGGCGTTCACCGACCCCGCCGCGACGAACGGAGGCACCATTCTCGACATGACGGCCGCCGGGGCCACCGGTTTCAACGCCGCGGTGCAGCTGAAAACGACGTCCAACAATCCCAGCACCACAAAAGCGCGCACGGTGTTCCTCATCGTGTCGCTCGTCAGGGAGGACGGCGTGGAGGATATCAACTTCTCGCGCTCGCTGCAATTCACGCAGATGCAGAAGACCGAGATAGCCATCTCGCCGAACAACGCGACCGTCACTTTCGACGGCACGTTCGACAACTCGCCCGCCGGCATGGCCGACGGTCTGGCCGGCGCTCTGGCCGCCATACCCAACAACGACAGAACGACGTTCACCGTTCTGCCGGGCACGACGGGCAGCGAATCGACCGAGGTTCAGAACGAGTGGGAGTACCGCGTCGAAGCGTGGGACACGAACCTCGGAGGCGGCGCGTGGAGGGCGGTCTTCTATGAAGAGGCCAACCCCACCCACGGCTACACGTCGGGAGCGGTCGCCGGCACTGGCGCGCTCCAGTGGTTCTCCGTCGACGCCGACCACCCCGCGAACCCGGCCGACCTGACCGCCGCGAACAGTCTCAAGGCGGACGTCCTCGGCAAGAACAGCTCGGGCCTGACCCACAGGGCGAGGATCATGATCTTTCCCAAGGGGCAGAACCCCGACGGCAGCGGTGTGGCGAGGGCGTACATCAACCTCGTGCAGCAATCCTCGGGCATGACCCTCGTGCCCAGCAACGTGCCCGCCGTGCCCAAGACCGGCGACGTCACCGCTCCGGTGGGCGTCGAGAGCGACGGTTCGCTCACGTGGAGGATCGAAAGCATCGTCCCGAAATACACGGTCAACGGCCGCAGCGGCGTCACCGGCGCGGTGCACCACAAGATAGAGGTGTTCAAGGGCAGCGACGATCCCGCCACGGCCGCGGCGATAGCCAGCGTCGAAGGCGACGCGGCGAGCGCGGTGATAGCCGACGCGGCCTACGCGATAACCGAAAAGTTCAAGGTGCGTTTCCCGAAGATCTACTTCCCGAACCGCAACATGGACATCGCGGTGACGGTGAAGATACGGCTGTACGAAGCGAACGGCACCTCGCCCACCGAACTGTCGAAGGAGATCACCTTCACCCAGTCGCCCCTCACCTCGACGGGCGTGTGGATCTACGCGCCGCAGACGGGCGGTTACGGCAACGCCCACGCGGGCAGCTACAACAGCCGCTACATTCGCTACCTCAGGGCCAACTTCGCCTATCCGACCACGTCGCTCGCGGTGAACAGCAACTACATGCACGTGAACTACTACGGCCTCTCGCGCAACTACAACTGGGCCGAGGTCAAGACCTACCTCAACAACAGGGACGGCCTGCTGATGGTAATCGACGACGAACTGGGCGTACCCATCGAGGTGATGAACAACTCCTCCACGGTGCTCCGTGAAGCGGGTTACGTCATCGCGCGCGGCACCCCGGGATTCGCCGGACACGGCGCCCAGGTCAATAACGGCAACAGCAAGGTGCACCGGATGATCGTGCAGGGCGTCGGAGGCGCGACCAGCAACATCTCGGGCGGACACCCCGCGATGTGGTACGACGACATCAGGACAGTGGTCGTGCAGAAGCCCGCCACGGCGCAGATCATCGTAACGACGCGCGGAGAGGCGGCGCTGGTCATCGACCCGAAGAACAACATCATCTATCAGGGCGAGGTGCAGGTGTTCGACACCGACAACGGCAACGGGCTCCTCAACAACTTCGGCGAATACGTCGAGAAGGCCTCGATGTGGGGCAGCGCCTTCACCGAGCTGATGATTGACGAACCCGGCGCTCTGCCCGCTCCGTGGGACGACTACTGGGGCGCCAACAAGGGCATCGACAGATTACATTAAACGGCGCGCGAGGCGGCGGGGGAGAGAGGCTCCCCTCCCCCGCCGCCACCGCACCCCGCCGTCCCTGCGGTGGCCGCGGCGACGGGAAACAGTCGAAGCGCGGTTAATGACGAAAGGCCCGAAACTCCGGTTAAAAAATAACCGGGGGCAAAACGACCAAAAACACTCCGGTTAAAAATTAACCGGAGGCAAAACGACCAAAAACATGCCGGTTAAAAAATAACCGGAGGCAAAAAGAGTAAAAACACGCCGGTTAGAAATTAACCGGAGCCAAAACGATCGAAAACACTCCGGTTAGAAATTATCCGGAGGCGAAACGACCAAAAACACGCCGGTTAAAAATTAACCGGGCACAACAGAGACCGCAAAAGCAGCAACGCCATGAAAATTGAGAAGATTACCCTTTCGCACCTGCGCGCCGACGCCCACTTCGAACTGATGGTCGACGTGCGGGGCGCGGTGAAGGAGGCCGGGCCCGAGACGCTGCGCGTGAAGCCGCAGTTCGACGCCCTGGTCGCCGCCATCGCGCAGGAGGACGCGGTGCTGAAAAAGATCGCCCGCAGCGTGCTCACGGCGCAGATAGCCGAGGCCGACCACGTGCGCGACGGAGTTTTCAGCGGCATGCGCGACGCGGTGAAAAGCGCGCTAAACCACTACGTGCCGGCCACGAAAGCCGCCGCCGAGCGCGTGTGGAACGTGCTGAGGGCCTACGGCAACGTCGCCGCACGCCCCCACGACGAGGAGACGAGCGCGGTGTACAACCTGCTGATCGAACTGACGGGGGGCAAGTACATGGCCGACGCGGAAACCCTCGGCATAACGGGCTGGCTGGGCGAACTCGACCGCACCAACAACGCCGTGCAGAAACTCGCCGCCGAACGCTACGCCGAGACCGCCGACCGCGTAGACATGACGCTGAGGCAGGCACGCGCGGCCACCGACGCCGCGTGGGAAGTCCTCTCGGCGGTCGTCTACGGCTTCGCGCTGGCCGCCCCCGCGGGCGAACAGGCGGCTTTCGACGCGCTGATCCGCCGCCTGAACGCCATCATCGAACACTACGACACGATCCTCGCCCAGCAAGCCGGCCGACGAGCCGCCGACGCCGCCAAGGAACCCGCGACAACGATATTCTGACAAATAATGACAATAAATAAAAATAACACGACGATGAAAAGAACACTGACATCAATGCTGGGGGCCTCCCTGCTTCTGTTCGGTCTCGGGGCCTGTTCGCAGGAGACCCCGGCGGGCGGAGTCGATCCGGTTCGCGGCAAAGGCTCGCTCACCATCGAGGTGGAGGGTCTCTCCCGCGGCGCCGGCGCCGCGGCGACACGCGGCCCGCAGACCCGCGCCGACTACGTGCCCTCGGTGAACGGCGAGAATACCGTCAACAGCCTCTACCTGCTATTCTTCGACCCCGCGACGGGTCTCTTCGACAGCTACGAGCGGGTGGCCGGCATACCGGGAACGCCCACCCAGGAAAACATGTCCGGCAACGTCCCGATGAACATCGACGGCGTGCCGTACCCCGCCGGCCGCAGCGCCGACGCGTGGGACATTCTGGCGATAGCCAACATCGACGAGAGCTACTTCGTGGACAACGACCCCCAGACCGCCGCCGACGCCGTCGGGGACTGGATGGCGCAGTGGACGGGCCGCGACATGGAGTACGTCACCTCCAACGCACTGGCCACGCTGCCCCCCGCCATCGCCTCCGAACGACTGCTGATGCACGGCACGATCGAGAAACCGGCCGGCGAGACGCAGATACACCTCATGCTCACGCGCGACGTGGCGAGGATCGACGTGACGATGGCCTCCACCCACTACCGGATCATGTCGGCCACAATCTGGAACGCGTTCCCCACGTCGTCCGTCTGGGACGGCGGCAGCATCGACCTCACCTCGCCCCGCGTCGAACGCCACTACGGCGTGACGCTGACCGAGGGCGGCACCCCTCAGGCCCCGACATGGCCCGGGAGCATCCGCGGCGGGCTGTACGCCTTCGAGAACCGCGTGAGCGCGCTCGCCGACGGGGCCTACAACGACCACTTCACCACCTGCCTCGTCGTGGGCATTCAGGAGATCGACGCCGACGGCGACCCCGTTACGGGCAAGACGCTATACTACCGCGCCAACATCGTCAACGCGAACAACGCGCAGACACTCACCCGCAACCACGTCTACAACCTCGTCATTCAGGACGCCGACCGGGAACTGGGCAAAGACTCCGAGCAGGAGGCCTATCTGGGCGAGAGCAACGGCCTGAGCTACTTCATCGGCGACTGGAGCGAAGACCTGAACGGCCTGGTGGTGAGCGACGGCATCAGCACGATTTCGATCCCCACCAAGATGGTGGCGATGGGCCGCGACGCGAGCACCGCCGAGTTGCGCATACACACGTTCAGCACGCTGGCCGACCCCGCTCCCCTGCGCATCCGCAGCCAGAGCTACACGCCGGCAACCAACACCGCCGGCGACCCGTCGATCACAGCGACGCTCGACGGAAACACCCTCCAGATCAACTCGACCGACCTCGACGCCGACGGTACCCCGCGCAGCGGCGTGATCGTGCTGTCGTACGCCGGGCTGGAGATCGCGATGAACGTCTCGCAGTCGGGCACCAACGACTACTTCCTCACCGTCACCGAACCCGACGGGGGAATCCTGCCCTTCGCTGCCTACGCGGGCATCCCCTCGGGGCTGATCAACGTGCAGGCGTCGGGCAACTGGACGGCGCGGCTCTACATGGCCGGCTTCTCGTTCGACAACCAGCAGGCCGCCGACCCCGACAAGTGGATTTGGACGAACCCCGCCAACCCGGGCGACGAGGGCTACCCGGCAGGGGGCTACACCGACGGCCGTCCCTCCTACAACAACACGCTGAGGCTGCTCACACCCGACGAGAACGACTCGACGGTCAAGAAGTTCCGCGTGTGGACGCACAGCCACAACGACACGAACGGCCCGCGCAACGCCTTCGTGGTGGTCTCGCTCGACGGCGTGAACAAATACACCGGCGAACCGCTGGCCGACACCTACACGTCGATCATCCAGCTGACGCAAAACTACGTCCGCGCGCTCCACTACACCCCGTCGCACAAAGATCCCACCGTCGAGGCCGACAGGCAGTCGAGCGGCGGCGTCACCACGTTCAACGGCGCGGGCGCTCTGGCCACGGGCGCGAGCATGATCAACAACAGCGACTGGTGGTTCGTCAATCCGGGCTACCAGACCGACGGCGTGCCGACGAGCGGCATCCTGCCGTGGAACGCGCTTCTGGTATCGACCGGCGGAGCGGACGACCGCGACTTCTTCGAGATCGTGCGCACCGACACCGACACCACCACCCCCGACGACCCGACGCTGCCGGGCTACAACGAGACCACTCACCGCGTGACGCGGTACAACGCCACCGACGAGACGAAGAACTACGTCCGGGTGCGCGCCAAGGGCATCAACGTGTCGGGCCGCGAATACCGCGTCACGCTGCGCGTGCAGACCGACCCGGGCACCTTCGCCGACATCACGGTCGTGCAGCAGCCGCTGCCGCTGAAGCTCTCACCGGCGGTTATCACCGATCAGATTCCGATTGCCGGTGGCATGAGCGAACCGATCGCGGTGGACACCGATCCGTCGATGAAGTGGAAGTTCACCCTTCAGACCAACAGCAGCACATCTACCGCGGAGACCGGCAGCCGCCGTCTGGTGCACCACGAGGCCACTCTGGTGGACGAGGCCGGAAACCCGCTGGTTGAGGGACAGGAATATCCCGTCTCGACCAAGTTCCGAGTGAAGTTCCCGCGCCTTTACCTCACCAACCACGGGATCTCGGCGCAGGCCCTCGTCACGGTGAACGTGGGCCCGCAGAGCCAGACCATCTCCGTGAACCAGGCCGTGCTGTCGTGGCGTTACGTGTATGCCCACTTCAATTACACGGGTATCGGCTACGGCTCGCTCAATATGGCGGGCTACAACTACACGGCAGGCCTCAAGCCTCTGATAGTGTTGTTAAACCGCAGCACGGAACCCACCTACAACGGAGGCCCGTTCATCGGCAACACCCACTTCCTGCACCGCACCAACGAGCTGAATTATGAATGGACCAACACCAACGACTACGTCGAGAACGGCGACGGCGTGTTCTGGCTCGTTGCCGACTACGCGGCACGCACGGGCAATATGTCAGGTTTCGCCTCGGAATTCGGCTGGTCGTTCTCCTCGGCCGGAGGCAACCATTGGTGGAACGCGGGTTCGGAAACCAAAGTGTACGAGTTCATACGGAATTACACCGCCACAAACCTCACCACCCTCGGCGTCTATGACGGTGAATCGACCAAGGCCACGTCGATC
Source organism: Alistipes sp. (assembly GCA_031285485.1). GTDB lineage: Bacteria > Bacteroidota > Bacteroidia > Bacteroidales > Rikenellaceae > UBA940. The sequence goes on along the minus strand of JAITWC010000007.1, from coordinate 2,029 downwards.
CCGAGCTCCGCGACGGGTATCATCGGCGCGGACGGCGGCGGCTACTACGTGGTGATCGACCCCAAGACGAGGGTTGTCTACGTGGGCGAGTCGCAGACACTGGGCCAGCTTGAAAACGGCGCCTTGCGGAGGGTGTGGCCATACGCCGCCCTGACCGCCAAGTACGGCCGCAGCTTCTCCGACATGCTTGTCGAAGACGCGGACGGCGGAGTGCCCGCACCGTGGGACGCCTACTGGGACGACCGCGCAAACGGCGGCACCGACAACCGCATCACGGACTTCTTCACCGGCGGCATCTAACCGACAACGCGATCCTGAATAAGACGACGTCGCCCGACCCTCACACGGTCGGGCGACGCTGTTTTATCAATTATTATCACTATCTTCGCACCGAACGATAACACACGCAAGGCATGAAACGACTGAAAGAACCGCGAGTGCTCGACCGCGAAACCGAAAACAAGGTGAACTTTATCGCCTTCATCATCCAACGGTTTGCCTCCTCATTCAAAATGAGCGGCCCGGACGCCTACCTTTTTCTGAAGAAGTACGGCGGGTTGGACTATCTGTACAAATATTGGGATGCACTGCACACCGACATCCCCAGATATGTTGTGCATGAGATGTTCATGGTTTGCCGCGAGAACGGAGGGCCGCGATGACAACGGTCTATCACGGCAGCTACACCCCCATCGAGCGGGTAGACCTCGTGTACAGCGAGAAAAGCGGTGACTTCGGACGCGGGTTCTACGTCACCAGCCTGCGCGAACAGGCCGAAATCTGGGCAACACGTATCGGTGGTTATAGGCACGTTGAGGGTGTTGTCACAGAGTTCGAGTACGAAGAGTACACGACCCGCGAGATGAAGATGGAAGTACTGCGGTTCGACGGCTACACCGACGAGTGGCTCGATTTTGTGGTGCTCAACAGGAACAACAAATCGGACGAACAAGTCCACGATTACGACATCGTGGAAGGGCCCGTAGCCGATGACAGGGTGTCTACGCGCGTGGATGAATTTATAGCGGGAGCCATTTCGCGCGAGCAGTTTATGAGCGATCTTGTGTACAATCCCTCGCACCAGATGTGTTTCTGCACCGTGCTGTCGTTGGAGGCGATAACACCCATACTCCCGAAACGTCGGATAGAAATAGGCATGTACCGCATTGGCGATGAGGTGATGCAGGAGTTGATGCGGGAGTACGGCGTTTCGGAAATGGAGGCCACCGACCTCTACCACACCTCGGCCACCTATGCCGCCGTGTCCGACGAATCGACCGGCCTTTACCAAAAGCCGTGGCGGGAGATATACGAAATGCTGATAAGCGAACTCGGGAACGACGTGTAGACTGCGTGATCGTGCAGGTGTCGGGCGACTTTGGATGGCGCGGCTCTACATGACCGGCTTCTCGTTCGACAACCAGCAGGCCGCCGACCCCGACAAGTGGATTTGGACTAACCCCGCCAACCCGGGCGAAGAGAGCTCCGAGGCCACAAACACGGTGGCGCTCCCGAGCGCAACCATAACTGGCCCCTTGCAAGGAGGTGTCATGAATGCATTTTTTTGTTCAGTAACGGTGGCACGTAAGCAAATTATCACTACATTTGCACACTTATGAAAGCAAGGAGATTAATTCCCATACTCGTTTGCATCCTTACGGGTGTGTCGGCCGCGTCGGCGCAGAACTACACCGACCCCGCGCAGGTGCAGCAGGAGATTGAACGGTTGCAGAGACTGCTCGAACTCCAGCAGCCGCAACAGCAAACCGGGCAACAGCCCCAGGGGGCATCCCAGACCGCCCCGTCGCAGTACCAGCGGCCCCAACAGCAGCAGTCCGGACAGCCGGTGGTTTTGCAGCCTTTCGACACGGGGCGCAGCGTGGTAACTTTCAACCTCGGCGATCAGGGAAGGGGGAACCGCAACAGGCCTGCCGCGACGATAACGACACCCGGACGGTTCCAGATAAAGACAAACCTGCTCTACGTCGGCACCACCCTGAGTCCAAATCTCTCGTTCGAATTCGGGCTC
>JAITWC010000004.1 GCA_031285485.1 Alistipes sp. | reverse complement strand
ATCGAAATGGAGATCTTCCAATGGATCGAAATCTGGTACAACAAAATCAGAAAACACAAAGCGCTACAAAACATGACAATAGACGAATTATGGAACCTTAACAAAATATCGGCTTAACTCTTTGTGCGGCGAAAGTTGGGAAATCCATTTGAGGATACCCCGTTTTGAAGGCACAAAAAAATCGACGCATTGTGCGGTTCTTTCGGAGAGAATTTATACCTTTGCCGAAGTAACAAGAGTTGTTTGAAAAGCGTGAAAAACAAAGTGTATCAGAGCATTTTAACCCTTACTCATCCGTTGCCCGTCCTCACGCGAAAGTCTTTTATGTAACTTACAGTCAGTAAATTATCTACTGACTACTCCAAAAGTACTAAAAAACCTACATTCCCGGCGCGGCGTCGAGCACGAACGCGCGCATTCCCTGTTGCGGGGCTTCGGCGTCGAGGGCTCGCAGGGCGTCGAGCAACTCCGTTGCCTTGTCCGCTTCGAGAAAAACGAGAAGCGACGAGTTCATCGACGGCCACGCGTGGGTGCCGTAGTGGGGTTCGCCGCTTTCGGAGCCGCGGCCTTCGGTGAGGGCCCAGCGGGTGAACCCGCGTATGTCGAGCCGGTCGAGCAGCGCGTTGAGCTGCAACGTGTGCGCCTGGTTGTACGATATGAACAGAGCTTTCATATTCTTATGATTTTTCATCGCCCGTTTCGCGGGGCTGTTTGTTGTTTTAAAATCGTCGAACGGCACGTTCGCCGAGGCCCGCGCCCGTTGCGACAGTTGTCGCAAGTGCCGCGCCGCCCGATTTTGCGGTTGCGACAACAGTCGCAACCGCCGCCGAAGGTTCGTTTGCTGTCACCGGAGTTCCGGCAGGGATCACGAACGGCGGGCGGCCCGGTTGTCCTTGCGCAGCTGGAACATCGTGTAGATGGCCGGTATGACGAACAGCGTCAGCAGCGTCGAGAAGATCATCCCGCCGATGATGGCGATACCCATCGGCTGCCACAGCTCCGAGCCGTCGCCCAGGCCCAGCGCCATCGGCAACATACCGAGGATCGTCGTCACCGAGGTCATCAGCACCGGACGAAGGCGGCTCTTGCCCGACGCCACCACGGCCTGACGCGTGGACACGCCGCGCTCGATCAGCAGGTTGGTGTAGTCGACCATCACGATACCGTTCTTCGTGACGATACCCACCAGCATGATCGCGCCGATCATCGCGATCATCGACAGGGGCGTGCCCGTCACGAGCAGCGCGAAGAACACTCCCGTGAAGGCGAACGGCAGCGTGAACATGATGATGAACGGCATCTTGAGGCTCTCGAACTGCGTCGCCATCACGATGTAGACCAGCACCACCACGAGCACCAGCAGCGTCATGAAGTCGATCATCATGTCCTCCATGTCCTCCATCGAGCCGCCCACTTCGAGGGTCACCCCTTCAGGCAGCTCGAAAGGTTCGTGTGCGACGGTCGCGTCCTCCTTCCCGAAAAACCTCATCAGGCGCGTGATCCATGTCTCCCCGGCGGGGCCTTCGAGCAGGGCGTTCACCTCCGTCACCACGTCGCCGAGGGCGTAGCCGTCGCCCACGGTGGACTGGACGGTGACGATCCTCTGGCGGTTCTCGCGCTGGATGGTGGGAGCGGCGAACTCCTCGCGGACCGTCGCCACCTCGCGCAGCCTGACGGGCTGGCCCTGCGCGCCGTAGAGCGTGATATTCTCCACATCCTCGAAACTCTCGCGGAAGGGCTCGGCGTAGCGCACAACGATGTCGTACTCGTCGCCGTCCTCGCGGTACTTGCTCGCGTCGAGTCCGTTGATGCGGTTGCGCACGAACGTCGCGGCCGTCGCGCCCGGGATGCCGTAGTAGGCGAGTTTGGCGCGGTCGAACGTGACGTTGTACTCGGGACGCAGCTCGTCGCGCGAGAGCTGCACGTCGCGCGTTCCGTCGAGTGCGGCGAGCTTGTCGCGGAGTTCGAGCGCCACGGTGTTGGTTGCGTTCATGTCGTAGCCGAACACCTTGACGTCCACGGTCGATGTCCCCGCCATGCCACCGCTCTGGCCGCCGGGCGTGACGGTGAATGTGCGTATCTCGGGGATCGCTTCGAGGTCGGCCCTCAGCAGGTCGGATATCTCGAAGATCGTGCGGCCGCCCTCACGCTCCGACAGGCGCGGCAGGCGCAGCATGTAGGAGATGATGTTGGAGCCGTTGTCGTTCATCGCCGCGAAGATGTCGCCCGAACTCGTCGCCCCGGCGGTGCCGGCGAGGATTATAACTTCGGGGTACTTCTCGTTGATGATCTCGTTGATCCGGTTCTCGATCCTGCCGGTGTATTCGACCGAGATGTTTTGGTCGAGCTCCACCGTGGCCGTTATCATGGCGTTGTCCTGCGCCGGGAAGAACTCCATCGGCACGAACGCCAGCATCGCCAGCGACACCACGAACAGCCCCATAGTTCCGAAGAAGGTCTTCTTGCGGTTGCGCACGACCCATGTCAGCGTCCGGGCGTAGAACTCGTCGAGCCACGCGAGGAACCTGTCGACCGGCTTGTAGATTATCCCGATACCCTTGTATGTATGCACGCCGCCGTCGATGCGCAGCAGGTAGGCCGACAGCATAGGCGTCAGCGAGATTGCCGCGACGGTCGAGGTGACGATTACGATCGAGACTATCCACCCCAGCTCCTTGAACATCACGCCGGCCATTCCGCCGAGCATCGTGAAGGGCATGAACACCGCGACGACGACCAGCGTGGTGGCGATTACCGCCAGCCACACCTCGTTGGTGCCGTAGATGGCCGCCTCCTTGGGTTTGGAGCCGCGCTCGATGTGTGTGGTGATGTTTTCGAGCACCACTATGGCGTCGTCGACCACCATCCCGATGGCGATCGAGAGCGACGAGAGCGAGATGATGTTGAGCGTCGACCCGGTGGCGTAGAGGTAGATGAACGCGACGATGAGCGAGATGGGGATCGTGAGGCAGATGATGAACGTCGCCCGCCAGCGTCCCAGGAAGAACATCACCACGAGGATCACGAAGATGAAGGCGAACATCACCGCTTCGGAGAGCGACGAGATGCTGTCGCGGATCGACTCCGAGCCGTCCATGATGACGTCCAACCGCACGTCGGGCGGCAGCGACGCCTGGATAGCGGGAAGCGCCTCGAACACCTTGTCCACTATCTGCACGGTGTTGGCGCCCGTCTGTTTCTGGATCACGATCATCACGCCGTCCTCGCCGTTGAAGTGCTGGGTCTGGGTTCTTTTGGCGAGGGTGTCGCGTATTTGGGCGACGTCGCTCAGCAGCACCGTCCGGCCGCCAGCGTTGGAGACCACCACGCTCCGCAGGTCGTCCGAAGAGGTGAACTCGCCGTCGGCCTTGACGTTGAACGTGTGGTTGCCGATATCCATCGTTCCGGCGGGGATGTTGACGTTCTCGGCGGCTATGATGCTCCCCAGTGCCTCGACCGTGAGTCCGTAGGCGGCCAGTTTGTTGGGATCGACGTTGATCTGCACCTCGCGGGTGGGCGCGCCGTCGATGCCCACGGCCCCCACGCCGTCGATGCGGTTGAGTGTGTTGACGAGCTTCTCGTCGAGTATCTTCGAGAGGGCCGGATAGCTCTCGCGGGCCGTCACGCTCAGGTAGGCGATCGGGATCATCGACGAGGAGAACTTCCACACCGTGGGATCCTCGGCCTCGTCGGGCAGCAGGCCGGTGGTTCGGCTTATCACGTCCCTCACGTCGTTTGCGGCCTCGGTCACGTCGGAGCCCCATTCGAGTTCCAGCATGATGAGCGAAAAGTTGTCGGCCGAGTTGCTCGTCAGCTCCTTGAGGTTGTTCACCGTGTTGAGCTGGTCCTCCAGCACGCGGGTTATGTTCGTCTCGATGTCGGTTGCGTTGGCCCCCGGGTACGACGTCATCACCATGAGCATGGGCATGTCCATCTCGGGGTACATGTCGATCGCCAGGTTGCGGAGGGAGAAGGCCCCCATCACCAGCACGGCGATGAAGATCATCACGGTCGATACCGGTTTCCGGACCGCTGTTTCGTATATTTTCATGTCAAATACGCGTTATGTCTGAAATTTCAATCCTTGTTTTGCGCCTTCGCCCGCGGGCGAAACCTTCCCGAGAACTTTTTGGAGCCTCCGCCCGTGGGCGAAACCTTCCCGGGAACTTTTTGGAACCTTCGCCCACGGGCGAAACGTTCCCGGCGACGATTTGGAGCCTTCGCCCGTGGGCGAAGGCCTTAGTTCGCGGTCTCGACCCTTGCGCCGTCGGAAAGACGCGCGAAGGAGGTGGTGGCCACCTGTTCGCCCGGCGCGACGCTGCCCCCGAGGTCCACGCGGTCGCCTATCTGGCGGCCGGCGGCGACCGTGCGGCGGTGGGCCGTGCCGTTCTCGACGACGTAGACGAACCGTTCGTTCGAGCCGACCTGTTTCTGCACCGCCACGTCGGGCACCATCACGGCCTCCCTGTCGCCCATGTTGATGGTCGAGCGGGCGAACATGCCGGGCCGCAGACGGCCGCCGGGGTTGGGGATCGTCACCTCGACGGTGAAGGTTCGCGTGGCGGGGTCGATGGCGGGGTAGATCAGGCTCACGCCGCCGGCGAAACTCTCGCCCGGCAGGATGTCGACCGCCACAGCCACCGGTGTGCCGACGCCGACCGCCGTGTAGTACTGTTCGGAGATGGCGACGCGCACCTTGAGCCGGTCCATCTGCATGATCTCAAGGATGGGGGTCTGCGTGAACAGGTTGCCCTCCTCCTCGCCTTTCTGCGTCACCACGCCGTCGATGGGGGAGTGGAGGCGCACGTTTCGGGCCACGTTGTCGAGCGCCTCGCCGTAAAGCGTGCGTGCCGTCTCCGCCTGACGGAGCGCCTGCTCGCTCACGCCCCCCGCGTCGAACACCCGTTTGAGGCGGTTGTAGTCGGCGTCGGCCGTTTCGAACTGCGCGCGGGCGGTGTTGTACTGCGTGGGGTCCATCTCGGCCACGAGCTGCCCTTTGCGCACGCGGTCGCCGACCCTGACGTGGATGCGGTTTATCCTCGCCCCCTGCAACGCGGGGACGATGTAATTCTTCTGCCACGGCTCGATGTTGGCCGTGAACTCCACGTCGCGGGCGATGGTTTCGCTCTGCGCGGTGAATGTCCTGACGCCGACCGCGGCGGTCTCCTCCGTCGTGGCCGTCTGTTTCGGCTTGCAGCCCGCCGTCGCGAGCGCCGCCGCCGTTATCACGCCGAGCAGCGTGAGGATCGTTTCTCTTTTCATGTTATTCCGTTTTTCTTAGTTTTCCTTTCCTGTCACCCGGTCGTAGTCGGCGCGGGCGGCGAGCAGGTCGTAGATCGCCTGCGAGTGGTTGAGCCTCGACTGGGTAACGCTCAACTGCGCCTGGTTCACTTCCAGCATCGTGCCCGCCCCGGCGTCGAACCGCGTGCGCGCTATGGCGTAGGCTTTCTCGGCCTGGGCGACGGTCTTTTCGTTGGCCGTCATCGTTTCGCGCGCCGAGATCAGGTTGTTGACCGCCGTGCGCGCTTCGAGGGCCTTCGCCTCGCGCAGGTAATCCTTTTGGAGTTCGAGCTGCGACACCTGGTTGCGCAGTTGCTTCACTTTGCTCGTGTTGCGGCCCCCGGCGAAGATCGGCACCGACATCTGGAACCCGGCGCTGAACGGTTTCTGCCACCACCACTTGGGCGTCGACACAACCCCCATCTCGCCCTCGGGCGTGAGGCCGAAACCCATCGTCTGGTCCTGGCCCGTAACGATGAGCGATCCGTAGGCCTGAAGAACCGGCAGGCGCGCGGCGTTGGCGAGGCGGATCTGCTGGCTCACCATCGTCTGCTGATGGTCGAGCTGGCGCAGTTCGCTGTTGCCGTCGATCGCCGCGGCGGGATCGGGCACGGCCCACGTTTCGCCCAAATGTCCGGCGAGCGACCCTTCGAGCGCGATCTCGACATCCTCCGGAAGGCCGAGGTACATCCTGAGCATCTGTTTGGAGATCACTATGCTGTTGGAGGTGTTGATGATGCTCGGCTGGAGGTTCGACAGCTGCACCTCGGCCGTGAGCAGATCGTACTCCGAGGCGAGGCCCGCGTCGAACATCTCGCGCGTGTTGTCGACCGTGGCGGCTATCGTCGCCTCGCTCTCGCGCAGCACCTCGAACGAGCGCTCCAAAAGCAGCGTCTGGTAGAAAGCCTTGGTGACGGCGTTCACAAGTTCGATGCGCGACGAACGCGCCTGCTCCACCGCCAGCGCCTGCTGGGTGCGGTTGAGCCTGAGCGAGGCGTAGACAGCCGGAACCACGAGCGGTACCGAAAGGTCGCCCGTGACGGCGGCCGACATGTCGGCCCCGAACGACATTCCGCGTGCCATCTCCTGCTTGACGATGTTGAATGCGTACTGCCCGCCCGCCGAAAGCGTGGGCAGATGGTTGCCCAGCGTCTCGCGCCTCACCCAGTCGATGCGTTCGACCTCCATGTCGGCCACCACGATGGTGGGGTTCCCGGAGAGGGCTATTTCGAGCGCCTTCTCAAGATCGAGGGTGAGCGTCCGCCCGCCATCGCCCTGAGCCTGCGCGCAGGCTATGGTGAGCGCCGCGGCGAGTGTTGCGATGATCTTTTTCATTTTCTTGTCTGAGCTATTCTGTATTTTTTTACTATCTCGTCTATTATCTCGATGCCCTTGTGGGTTGACAGTCCGCGGAAAAAGTTGACTATCACGTACTCGAAGGTCATCTGGAGCGACACCCCGTCGTGGCGGCGCAGCCGGTGTTTCTGGTCGAACAGCGCGGTCATGGTGTAGGTGAGGGTCACCATCGCCAGATCCTTGTTCATGTCGGGCAGCAACAGCCCCTGCTGAATACCGCGGTCGAGCAGCCGGTCGAACTCCCTGTCGGAGAACTTGTGCGCCTCCTCCTCGATGCGGCGGTGGATCTCGGGGTAGAACTTCTTGAGGTTGCCTATCAGCACCCCCCGCCGCTCGTCGCTCTTCATGGCGGCGAGTATCAGGAAGATCTCCTCGAAGATGTTGGCGGCGTCCCTGGTGCGCGCCTCCATCTCGCCGCGCTTCCGGATAAAGTAGTGGCCGAGGCTCTGCTCCAAAAGGTCGCTCTTGTCGGAGAACATCTCGTAAAGAGTTCGCTTCGACACGCCCAGACGCACCGCTATGTCGTCCATCCTCACCGACTTGATGCCCTCGTCGAGGAACATGTCGGCCGCCTCTTTCAGTATTCGTTCTTGTTGGCTCACATTTGTTACCGTTTCGAATGAGGGGGCGAAGATATGTTGAAAACTTTAGATGACAAAAAAGTTTTCATGTTTTCTCAAGGTCTTTCGCTACATTTGTACGATTTTGCGGTATCACAACGTTGTGAAAGTACATTCCCGGTCGATTTGGAGGTATCACAACCTTGTGACACTGCCGGCCGCCGCGGGAAGTCTGCTTACCGAACGATTTTTATCGGGTTTTTCGAGCCATACAGAGTTACAAAACAATATTAACTGAAAAACGATTATGAAAAAGTACAACGGTTTGATTTTAGGGATTGCAATGTTTGCGCTGGGGGTTCCGGCGGCAATGAGCGGTTGTTCGGTCGTGCAGGGTGTCAACGCGGGCCGGGCCATGCAGGCGGGGATGACCGCTTATCAGGCCGCCTCGATCACCGACGCCCAGGTGGTGGAACTGTGCCGCGCGTCGATGGTGCAGACCGATGCCGAAAACACACTTGCTCCGGCCAATTCGCCCTACGCCCAACGTCTGGCGAGGCTCACGGGCGGCCTCCGAAACTACGACGGCCTCAACCTCAACTTCGCCGCCTACGTCAAGAACGAGGTGAACGCCTTCGCCAGCGGCGACGGCAGCGTGAGGGTCTACTCGGGCCTGATGGACGTTATGGACGACGACCAGCTGATGGCGATCCTGGGCCACGAGATCGGCCACGTCAAGAACCAGGACACGAAAGACCAGGTGAAGAACGCCTACGTGACCGCCGCGGCGCGCGAAGGGCTCGCCGCGCTCGACGGGCGGCTCGCAACACTCACCGACAGCATGTTGGGCGACATTGCCCAGTCGTACCTCGGGGCGCAGTACTCGCAGCGTCAGGAGAACGAGGCCGACGCCTACGGGTTCGGTTTCACCGTCGCGGCCGGCCGCGATCCTTACGCAATGGCGCGGTCCATGGAAAAATTGCTGGAGATCTCCGGCACCGCGGCGGGTTCGTCGGGCGGACTGATGCAGGCCTTCTCGTCGCACCCCGACACCGCCGGCCGAGAACGCCGGATGCGCGCGCTGGCCGACGCCCACGTCGCCGCCCGGGAATAGATTCAGAGCGATTCCAAAATGCGTTTCAGTACGACCTGAGCGGAGATCTCGCGGTTTGCCGCCTCGGGGATCACTATCGACTGCGGGCTTTCGATCACCTCGTCGGTCACGATCATGCCCCGGCGCACCGGCAGGCAGTGCATGAAAAAGGCGTTGTCCGTGAGGGCCATCTTTTCGCTGTCCACCGTCCAGGCGCGGTCCGTGCTCAGTATCTTTCCGTAATTTGGGTCGGCATAGGCCGCCCAGTTTTTGGCGTAGATGAACCCGGCCCCCTCGAACGCCCGCCGCTGGTCGTACTCGACGCGCGCGCCGCCAACGAACTCGGGCGCGAGTTCATAGCCCGGCGGGTGGGTGATCACGAAATCGACATCGCCGTCGGCGGCCGCGGCGTTCATCCACTCGGCGAACGAGTTGGGCACCGCCTGCGGCAACGCGCGGGGGTGGGGCGCCCAGGTCAGCACCACCTTGGGACGGGCCGAGCGTTTGTGCTCCCCGATGGTGATGAGGTCGGCGAAACTTTGCAGCGGATGGCGCGTGGCCGCCTCCATGCTCACCACCGGACGGCCCGAGTGTTCGATGAACTGCGACAGCACCCGCTCGCCGTAGTCGTCGGCCTTGTTTTCGAACTGCGCGAACGACCTCACGCCGATGATATCGCAGTAGGAACCGATCACCGGAATGGCTTCGAGCAGGTGTTCGGGCTTGTCGCCGTCCATGATCACCCCGCGCCCGGTTTCGAGTTTCCACGCACCCTGGGCAATGTCGAGCACCATTGTGTTCATGCCGAGGTTCATGGCGGCCTTCTGTGTGGAGAGGCGCGTGCGGAGCGACGAGTTGAAGAATATCATCGCAAGGGTCTTGTTCCGCCCCAACGCAGTGTGGGCAAAACGATCGCGCTTCACATCGAGCGCCTCCGCCACGGCAACCCTCAGGTCGCCCGCGTCTTTTACGTTTGTAAAGTGTCTCATATTTGCAGTTCCCGGTTAAAATCGGGGTAAATCGGGTGGTTTGTTTTCAGTTGAATTTGTTTCGCAACTCCGTATGGCTTGAAAAACTCGATAAACCGCCCGGTAAACAGACTTGCACGGAGTTGTGCAACCCTGTCCGAGGCTAAAAACAGACTTGCACGAAGCGGGGCAACCCTGTCCGAGGGTAAAAGCGCGTCGACGTCCCGCCCGACGGCCCTAAAAATCCGACCTGCATTTGCAAGTGTTAGAGGTTATTTGAATTTTTTTATGCTAATTTTGCAGACATGAAAAGGACAACGGCACTCATACTCGCAGCGCTCGCAACAGGCTGCGCCCGTCCGGCCTACGTCACAAAGAGCGATGCCGGAAAGAAGTACATTCACGGCGGGATCGCCCGCCTGAGCGAGTCATACTTCGATTTCACGGGCCCCATTCCCGGCTATCTGTACACCGTCACCGTTATCGAATACAACCGCGCCGGCAACATCACTCTTACGGACACATTCAAAGGTCCCGACAGCGTTCATGTTTCGCGCGAAGAGTATCACTACGACCCTTCCGGCGAGCGGATGGTGCGATCCGTCGATCGAGATCAGGTGAAGCACACATTCACCACATCGCGCTACCGCCACGACGCGCAGGGGCGCCTTGTCAGCCAAACAGACGAGATGTCCGGCTGGAGGGTCGACTACGGCTACGACCGCCACGGATACCTGAAAACGAAAGTCGACACCACCAACACCGGGTATCCCGGGGAGACGCGCTACCGTTACGACCGGATGGGCCGACTCCGCGTCGCAGCGTCGGTCAGGGGAGGCGATCCCACCAAACGGTACACCTACCACGGTGCCACCGATACGGTAGCCACGATACATTCCGGAAAGACCGACCACGACATGTACGACCGGCGTGGCAACCTCGTGAGGTCAACCACGGACATCATCGTGGAGAGGAACAAAAAGGGGCGAATAAAGCGTGTCGTGCCGGCGACGATCACCGCGGAGTACGACTACGACGAGCGGGGAAACTGGATCCGCCGCAGGCAACTGTACGAGGGGAAGCAGGTGGGCCTGGCCGTTCGCGAGTTGCAATATTACGGGGAGGGAGGCGAATGAGGATACGCGAACTCGATCTCGGTAACCACCCGCTGCTGCTGGCCCCGATGGAGGACGTGACCGATCCGTCGTTCCGCGCGATGTGCAAGGATTTCGGCGCCGACATGATGTACACCGAGTTCATTTCGAGCGACGGCCTGATCCGCGACGCCGCCAAATCGCTCGCCAAGCTGCGCATCGTCCCCGGCGAACGGCCCGTCGGGGTGCAGATCTACGGCCACCTCATGGAACCGATGGTCGAGGCGGCGCGCATGGCGGCCGCGGCGCGTCCCGACGTGGTTGACATCAACTTCGGCTGCCCCGTGAAGAAGATCGCGAACCGCGGGGCCGGCAGCGGCATGATGCGCGAGCCCGACAAAATGGTGGAGATGACGCGCCGGATAGTCGAAGCGGTTGCGCCCACGGGGATTCCCGTGACGGTCAAGACGCGCCTCGGCTGGGACGAGGAGTCGAAAAACATCGAGCCCCTCGCCGAAAGGTTGCAGGACGCCGGCATCGCCGCCCTCACCATCCACGGCCGCACCCGCGCCCAGCTGTACAGGGGCGAGGCCGACTGGACACTGATCGGCGCGGTGAAACGCAACCCGCGCATCACGATACCCATAATCGGCAACGGCGACGTCGACTCGCCGCTGAAGGCCCGCGAGGCGTTCGATCGCTGGGGCGTCGACGGGGTGATGATAGGCCGCGCCACCTACGGCCGCCCGTGGATATTCCGCGAGATCCGCCGCTATCTCGACACCGGCGAGCGGCTTCCCCAGCCCGGAGTGCGCGAGAGGGTGGAGATTGCCCGCCGCCACCTGCTGCGTTCGATCGAGGCGAAGGGCGAGAAGGTGGGGATACTCGAAATGCGCCGCCACCTGTCGTGCTATTTCAAGTGGCTGCCCGATTTCAAGGCCACGCGCATGGCCCTCGTGACGGAGAACGACCCGGAGCGGTTGCTGCGCACGCTCGACAGGATAGCCGACCGCTGGGGCGAGGTCGACATGTCGGCCGACGTGCCCGGACTGTGGCAATAAAAACCCGCCGTCCACCGTTGGAACGTAAACGCCCCCCGCGTGACGTCATCGGGACGCCAAAACGGGAGATTTGCTCCTTGCCGAGCCTCTGTAAACGAGCATCTCAATTTATTTGCGCATGAAAAAAACACTGTACGCACTCCTCACAATGCTGGCGGCCCTTGTCGCCGGAAGAGCCGCCGCGCAGGATTACCGGGTGGAGGTGTCGGCCGGGGGCGAACCAGTCGGCTACGCCTACGTGTTGGTGGGTGAGTCGGTGCTCGCCATGACCGACGCCGAAGGGGCCGCCCGTCTTCCCGCCTCGCGCGTCACGAAAGGCACCGTCGTCTCCGCCCGTTTCGTGGGCATGGAGAGCGTGCCGCTCACGTGGGACGGCTCTCAGACGCCGGGGGCGACGATCCGCCTCGAACTGCTGCCCAACGTCATCGACAACGTGGTCGTCACGGCCCGCGTGCGCGACCGCTCGCGCCAGACGTTCCGCCGCAACGTCACCCGCGTCCCGACCCACGGCTGGTACACCGGTTTCAGCGGCGACTACCGCATGCGGTACGGCGGCACGAGGCCCTGGACGTCGGAGGGGCACTACGTCCGCAACCACGTCCCCGGCCAGGACGCCAACCTGCAAAAGATCGACGCCTTCTCGCTCCGGCCTTCGGCCGAGAAGGGAGCCGTGCTGCCGTGGCAGATACAGCGAAATATCCTCACGGTGTGCGGCATCGCCGAGCGGGCGGTGCAGTTCGGCGAGGGGGGCACGGCAGAAAAGAGCATGGTGATATCCCATCGCGGTGTGGTCGACGGCCAGCACGTGTTCCTGATCGTCAAGCCCTACTTCGACTCCTTCTCGGGCTCCGACGACAGTTTCCAGACCATTGTGCGGATCAACCCCACGAGCGGCATCGTCACCTCGTCGGAGACCGTGAGCCGCACCCGGTTCGGGATATGGACTGTGTCGGCCCGCTACGCCGTCTACGACAGCGGCCTCGCCGACCGGTCGGGAAGGTTCATCTACGTCACGGGCGTCGAGGCCGGCTACAAGGAACGAAACCCCGACGCCGAGGACTCGGTGGAGATCGACGTGGCGGCCTCGAACATCGTCGCCCGACACTTCACACCCAACCCCGTGCCGACGAATGAAAGATAACTGACAAACCAACAGAATAGAGATTATGAAAGTATTGGCAATCAACGGAAGCCCCCGGAAGGGAGGCAACACAGCCCACGCCCTGAAGGCGATGGAGGAGGAGCTCGCCGCGGCGGGCATCGAAATGGAGACCGTTCAGGTCGGCGGAAAGATTATCCGCGGCTGCATGGCGTGCGGAGCCTGCGCCCGCAACAAGGACGAGCGTTGCGCGTTCGGCGACACCGACCCCGTGAACGAAACGGTACAGAAGGTCAAGGCGGCCGACGGCCTGATCCTCGCCACCCCTGTACACTTCGCGGGCATCGGCGGAACGATGAAAAGTCTGCTCGACCGCGTGTTCTACGTCGACAGGGTGAACGGCGGGCTGTTCGCCGGAAAGGTCGGAGCGTCTGTGGTGGCGGTGCGCCGCACGGGCGGGTCGATGGCGTGGCAGTCGCTCAACTTCTACCTTACGTTCGCCGGGATGCCGATCGCGGGTTCGACATACTGGAGCATTGTCCACGGCACCGCGCCCGGCGATGTGGCGGGCGACGCCGAGGGACTGCAAACCGTTCGCAACGCCGCACGTAACATGGCGTGGATGCTTGCCCAACGAGCCGCGACTCCGGGACTTGCTTTGTCGGAGTTCGATCGGGGAGCTCAGACGAATTTCATAAGATAAAATCTAACACAAAAAACAAATCGGCGGTCTCCCGCCGATTTGTTTTTCCGTAGCGAACGTGGGAGGAATCTACCTTGCGCTGATGCGGACAACCCGGTCGATGGCATCATCCATCTGGGCGATGGACTGAAGGCCCAGCGTCATGGCGTCGACCCGCGCCTCGTGGATCGCGTGACGGATCGACTGCTCGCGCTCGGCTTCGGTGACATGTTTTCCCTCGCCGAAGATCTTCATCCCGACCACCCCCTTGCCGTTAGCCCGGGCCAGGGCTATCGCCTCGCGCACCTGTTCGGGCGGGCCGTCCATCAGTGTGCCGAAGGGGTTGATGCGGGTCATGATGACGTCGACCCACGGCTCGGTGGCGGCGGTACGCACCGCGTCGAGGTTGTGGCACGACACTCCGACGCAGCGCAGGAGCCCGGCCTCTTTGGCCTTCGTGAAAGCCTCCATGTGGTGAGTCCGGGTGGTGTTCCAGTTGCCCTGCGTCATGCAGTGTATCAACAGTATGTCGATGTAGTCGGTGCCGAGTTGCCGTAAATACTCCTCGATCCTGGGCCTGACCTCCTCCAATTCCTGAGAGCCGTCGGCCCGGGTCCACATCTTGGTCAGAACGGTGATGTTCTCGCGCGGCAGTCCGGCTATCGCTCTCCCGGCGAAGGGGATCGAGCCGTACGTCTCGGCCGTGTCCAGGAACCGCAACCCCCGCTCGTAGCCGTGCCGAAACATCGCCGTGAAGATCTCCTGCCCGAGCCTCGTCTGGTTCGAGGCCGACCCGCCGCCCACCGTCCCGGTGCCCATTGCCATACGCGGCACGGTGAGACCCGTGCGCCCGAGAGGTACCCGGTCGATGACGACATCGCCCGCCGGCCGCGCCACGAACAACTCCCTGGCCGCCGATTTCGTAAAAGTTCCCGCAATGGTCAGCCCGGCGAGTACCCCGCCGCTGCGCACCAGAAATTGGCGCCGATTGATCTTTCTGCTCATAATGGTTTTATGATTTTCCGGACAAATATAATAATTTTTCGCTCTGAATGATTACTTTTGCCCCCTGCAACGTTAAATTTTTAAAACCGAGAGAACCGCCATGACCCAGGAAGAACTTTTCAAGAAACTGATCGCACACTCAAAGGAGTACGGGTTCATCTTCCCGTCGAGCGAAATATACGACGGACTCAGCGCCGTGTACGACTACGGCCAGATGGGTGTCGAACTCAAGAACAACATCAAGGCCTACTGGTGGGAGGCGATGACGCGCCTGCGCGACAACATCGTCGGCATCGACGCGGCGATTTTCATGCACCCCCGCACGTGGGAAGCCAGCGGCCACGTGGGTGCGTTCAACGACCCGCTGATCGACAACAGAGACAGCAAGAAACGCTACCGGGCCGATGTGCTTTTGGAAGAGCACATCGCAAAACTCGAAGAAAAAATAGAGAAGGAGGTCGAGAAGGCCCGCAAACGCTTCGGCGACAGTTTCGACGAGGCGCAGTACCGCTCCACCTCGCCGCGCGTTCTCGAACTGCAAAAAGAGCGCGACACCGTTCACAGCCGCATGGTGAAGGCCCTAACCGAAAACGATCTCGCCGAACTGCGGCAGGTGATCGTCGACGCCGAGATCGCAGACCCCGTCGGCGGCACGCGCAACTGGACGGAGGTGAGGCAGTTCAACCTGATGTTCGAAACGAAAATGGGCTCGGTGGCCGAGGGCGCCAACTCCATCTACCTGAGGCCCGAGACGGCGCAGGGAATCTTCGTCAACTTCCTGAACGTGCAGAAGACGGGGCGTATGAAAATTCCCTTCGGCATCGCGCAGATCGGCAAGGCGTTCCGCAACGAGATCGTGGCGCGGCAGTTCATCTTCCGCATGAGGGAGTTCGAGCAGATGGAGATGCAGTTCTTCGTGCGTCCGGGCGAGGAGATGCAGTGGTACGAATACTGGAAGGAGTTCCGCATGTCGTGGCACCGCGCGCTGGGCTTCGGCGACGACATGTACCGTTTCCATCCGCACGACAAGCTGGCCCACTACGCCAACGCCGCCGACGACGTGGAGTTCCGTTTCCCGTTCGGTTTCAAGGAGGTGGAGGGGATCCACTCGCGCACCGACTTCGACCTGGGCAACCACGAGAAGTTCAGCGGCAAAAAACTGCGTTACTTCGACCCCGAGACGGGCGAGAGCTACGTGCCTTACGTGGTGGAGACCTCGATCGGGGTCGACCGCATGGTGTTGCAGGTGCTTTCGGCGGCCTACGTCGAGGAGGAGCTGGAGGGCGGCGACTCGCGCGTGGTGATGCGCATTCCGGCCCCGCTGGCCCCGGTGAAGGCGGCGGTGCTGCCGCTCGTCAAGAAGGACGGACTGCCCGAGATGGCGCGCAGCGTGGTCGATTCGCTCAGGTTCGACCACAACGTGCAGTACGACGAGAAGGACAGCATCGGCAAACGCTACCGCCGTCAGGACGCGATCGGCACCCCGCTGTGCATCACGGTCGACCACCAGAGCGGCGAGGACGGCACCGTCACGCTGCGTCACCGCGACACGATGGAGCAGCGGCGCGTGGCCGCGGCCGAGGTTCCCGCCATCATAGGCCGGGAGTGCGGCCTGCGCACCCTGCTCGAAAAGCTGTCGTAACGGCCGGTGTACGACAAGGAGAGGGCAACCCCACGACCACTCGCTGGTCCGTGGGGTTGCCCTCTTTTTTGCACCGGTGCCGGAACTCTCCGTCGGACCCCGCACCGGGTCGGGCAGCGGTATTTCGGTCTGTCCGGTGCCTGCGAAGAAAGTTTGTTTTACCGAATGGCGCCATTCGGTAAAATATTTTTTTATTACTTTACTGAATGGAGAGATCCGGTACAGTATATTTTTGCGCATGTATCGATTGGAGAGTTTCGGTACAATATTATTTTATTATTTTACCGAACGGTGCCATTCGGTAAAAGCCCAACTTGGGGCGGGGCCAAATCACGCGATTCAGCGGTTGCCCGACTTGGGGCGGAAGCAAATCGTGCGCCTTGCCCCTGCCGTCGTTCCGCTCATCGCATGACAGGGCGGTTTTGCCGTCCCGCACGGATTCGCTACCTTTGACTTCGTCTTAGGCAGGATGCGCCTCGGGCATTTTGCAAGCAAGCTTGCAATGCCGCTCGGCTTTCGCTACCTTTGCACCGTCACGTTCGACGCCAACGGCGGCACGCTTCCCGGCGAAGCGACGATAGTCGTGGCCGGGGGCGAAACGGTGCCGGAGTACCACTATGCGCAACCGCCCGAAGGCTGTACGTTCACGGGATGGTACCGCGACGCGGCGGCGACCGCCCCGTGGGATATGTATGCCGATGTGGTGACGGGCAACATGACGCTCTACGCCGGGTTTAAGGCCCGGCATGCCGTAACCTACCACTTCAACGGCGGCGGATTCCGCACGGAGTCGAACCGCGAACCGTTGACGATCTCTTCGCTGGATGGCGACCTGTTGTCCGTTCCCGACAACGTCGCAAAGCCCGGGTATGTTCTGGAGGGGTGGTTCCGCGACAAGGAGCTGACCGACAGATGGAATTTCTCGGCAGATGTAACCACGGGCGACACGGATCTCTACGCGGGCTGGGGCGCGGGCATCGAGGACCTCACGCTCGAAAACTACCCGAGGGTGGACGGCGCCACCTCCACGCGGGCGCTCAACAACATGATCGCATGCAAGCTGCTTGGGGTCGATTACGCCTGGGTCAGCGTGTCGGACACCTCCGAGTTGAACGTGTATGCCCTGGACGACGGGGGTCAGATAGACGAGGCCATTTTCGGCGGACGTATCGCCACCTCGCAGACCTACGGCGCGATGATGAACCTCATCGAGGGTAAGGCCGACATTATCCTGCGCTCGACCACCGCCTCGCCCGACGAACGGGCCGCCGCCGAGGCCGCGGGAGTTACGCTCGTCGAGACGCCCATAGCGCTCGACGCATTCGTGTTCCTCAAAAACAGGGCGAACCCCGTCCGGTCGCTGACCCTCGACGAGATCCGAAAGATATACACGGGGCGGATCACCGACTGGTCGCAGGTGGGAGGCCGACAGGCCGCGATAACGCCCTACTCGCGCCCCCGCAACTCGGGCAGCGAGGAGGCGTTCCGCGAGCTGGTGATGAAGGATGCGGATCCGGTCGAATTTCCGGAGGAGCAACTGATCCGCAACAACGAACCGTGGTCGATGGCACTGCTGATGTGGGAGTTAGCGCAGAACCGGAACGGGATAGGCTACATCTTCAAGAACTACAAGGAGATGATCATGCGGCGGTATGAGCCTGTCTTCGCCATCGACGGCATCGCCCCCACCG
>JAITWC010000139.1 GCA_031285485.1 Alistipes sp. | reverse complement strand
TTTTCGACCGTGAGCATCCCCTCGCCCTCGCCCCCGGGGTCGTACCCGAAGGCGTAGTACCAGCTCCCGCCGGCCTCCTCGACCGCCGTGCAGACCGCCGTGCGGTCGACGTGGCCCTGCACTATGTGGCCGTCCAGCAGCGCGTCGGGCCTCATCGAGCGTTCGAGGTTCACCCGGTCGCCCACCCCGAGGCCGCCGAGGTTGCTTTTGACCAGCGTCTCGTGCATGGCGGTGACCGTGTACGTGCCGCCGGCCAGCTCCACCACCGTGAGGCACACTCCGTTGTGCGAAACGCTCTGGTCGATCCGCAGCTCGCCGGCGATCTCCGTCTCGACCGTGAAATGTTTGTTGCTCCGCTCGGTGCGGATCGCCACGACCCGCCCCATCGTCTCCACTATTCCCGAAAACATGTCCTATGCCTTTTTAATTAGTTGCGTATTTAAAAAAAATGCCTCATCTTTGTAGCCCCCAACGGTCCCGTAGTTCAATGGATAGAATATCAGATTCCGGTTCTGACGGTACAGGTTCGATTCCTGTCGGGATCACATCACAGCCGGACGACCCGCGTTCGGCTTTTTTGCGGGCCGTCGAAAACCGCGACGGAGGGCGCGGCACCGCAGTGCAAAACTACAATATTATTTCGTGATCGACAAAGCCACAGTAGACCGTATTTACGCCGCCGCCGACATAGTGGAGGTGGTGGGCGATTTCGTGTCGCTGCGCAAGAAGGGGATCAATTATCAGGCGTGTTGCCCGTTCCACAGCGAGAAGACACCCTCGTTCGTCGTCTCGCCGACCAAGGGGCTCTTCAAATGTTTCGGCTGCGGCAAGGGGGGCAACGCCGTCACCTTCGTGATGGAACACGAGGGGATGTCGTACGTCGAGGCGCTGAAATACGTCGCAAAAAAGTACGGCATCGAGGTGCAGGAGCGAACCCTCTCCGAGGAGGAGGTGAGGCGCAACGACGACCGCGAGAGCATGATGGTGGTCAACAGCTGGGCCGCCGAGTGGTTCAAAAACTCGCTCCACGACACCGACGAGGGGCGCAGCGTGGGTCTCGGATACTTCCGCCGCAGAGGGCTGACCGACGCGATGATCGAGAGGTTCCAACTCGGTTACTGTCCGGGCGGGGGCGGCAAATTCACCCGCGCGGCGCTGGCGGCGGGATACAAAGAGGAATTCCTGACGGCGACGGGCCTGACGATAGTTCGCGAGAGCGGCGGATATTACGACCGGTTCTCGGAGCGGGTCATGTTCCCCATCCACTCGATTAGCGGCCGGGTGCTCGCTTTCGGAGGGCGCACCCTGCGCACCGACAAGAACGTCGCCAAATACCAGAACTCGCCCGAGAGCGAGGTCTACTCCAAGAAACAGACCCTCTACGGAATATTCCACGCAAAGAAAGCGATAGCCCAACTGCGCAACGCCATCCTCGTGGAGGGCTACACCGACGTCATCTCGATGCACCAGGCGGGGGTCGAAAATGTCGTAGCCTCTTCCGGGACTTCGCTCACCGTCGAGCAGATCAAACTGCTGAAACGTTTCACCGACAACGTGACGGTGATATACGACGGCGACGCGGCGGGCATAGGCGCCTCGCTCCGGGGGGTCGACATGATCCTGCGCGAGGGGATGTCGGTGCGGGTGGTGCTGTTGCCCGACGGCGAGGATCCCGACTCGTTCGCCCGCTCGCACAGCGCCTCCGAGCTTACCGATTACATCAGGGCCAACGAACAGGATTTTATTACGTTCAAGTCTCAACTCCTGGCACGGGAAACCAAGGGCGACGTGATAAAACGCGCGTCGGTGGTGAACGAAATGGTCGCCTCGATAGCCGAGATACCCGACGCCATCCAGCGGTCGATGTTCATCGCCGAGTGCGCGCGCGCGATGGAGGTCGACGAGCAACTGCTCATATCGGAGGTGGCCAAAAAACGCCTCTCCGGCCCCACCGCCGACGAAGGACAAAGTGAGTTCGTTCGACGACAGGAGGCCGTTCGCCGGGCCGAGAACGCCGCCCTGCTCGTCCCCGTGGGCCACGTGACCGCCGGCAGCAGCATCGACGAACTCGAACGGGAACTGACCCTTTACCTTATTAAATACGGCCACGAGAACTTCGACTACCGCGACGGCCGCGCCATCACCTCGCTCAACGTCGCCGAGACCATCATGGGCGAGCTTCGCACGAACGATCTCTCGCTGCGCAACCCCCGTTACCGGGCGTTGTACGACACATACTCCGCGCGGCACGACGAGTCGGGCGAAGGTGTGGAGATACTCACCCACCACTTCATAGCCCATCCCGATCCGGAGGTTTGCAACGCGGCGGTCGATCTGCTCACCGCCGACGACATATACACGCTGAGCAAGTTGTGGAAACGCCACGATTTTTCGGTCGCCGGAGAGCGCGAGCGCATGCAGTCGGCGCTGCCCAAGGCGGTGGTGCTTTACAAGTCGAAGGTGATAGAGTCCATGCGCACCGAACTGCGGGAACGCCTCTCGCCCGACCTCCCCGACGCCGACCAGGCCGACATCCTGCGCCGAATAGTGGCCCTCGACCGCGAACGCACCGTCATCTCGAAACGTCTCTCGCGCCTGATACTGTAACCGGCCCTGCTTTTGACCGACGTCGCTGCCGTGTGCCTGTCCCGCGTCGGAATACCACTCTTCTCTTTTGAAACTTGCCTCTCTCGCGGCCTTTCGGCGGACGTGAGAGAAAAAAAGATGCAGGGCTTCGTGTCCTGCATCTTTCCCGTCGGCTCAATACTCGAAACGCTCCACTTCCAG
>JAITWC010000095.1 GCA_031285485.1 Alistipes sp. | reverse complement strand
CACAACGACGAATACTGGCAGTTCATCACGCGGCTGGACGACCACATCAAGACCTCCGGCGCGGCGGCATTGAAGATCGAGGCGCTCTACGCCCGTTTCACGGAGCTCTACGGCCAGTTGGACGCGGCGTACAAGAAGATCCTCAAGAGCGCCCTGTCGGCCGACATCGACGCCGCCGACCGCGCGCGCGACGAGGCTTTCCGCGGCATGGCCGACGCCGTGCGCTCGGCCACGCGCCACTTCCGGCCCGAGGTGAAGGAGGCCGCGCGGAGGATAAAGATAGTGCTCGACGGCTACGGCGACGTCACGACCCTGGGCAAGAGCGCCCAGACCGCCGCCACGACCAACCTGCTGGGCGACCTGGCGGGCGAAAAGCACAGCCCCGACGCCGAGGCGCTCGGCCTGGGGGGGTGGATCGGGGAGCTCGACCGCCTCAACCGCGCCACCGAGCGGCTGATGGAGACGCGGTTCGACGAAACCACCGCCCGCACCGACCTGTCGATGCGCGAGGTTCGTCTGGCGATGGACGGGGTGTACGGCGAGATCGTTTTCCGCGTCGAGTCGTTGCAGGAGGTGCTGGGCGCCGAACCCGGCGCGCCGTGGCGGGCTTTCATAGAGTCGATGAACACGATCATCGACTACACCGACAGCATCGTCGCCCAGCGCCGCGGTCGCGCCGCCGCCGAAAAAGCGGAACAGGAGCAGGCCGAGGCCGCCGCCGCGGGGGTCGACGTCGAACCGACGCAGGAGTGAGCGCAGAGAGCCGTGCTTGCACGGGCTATGCCGAGCGACAAGGAGGAAAAGCCCGCGAATGCGGGTTTAAACGTGGCGCGCCATGAAAAAGGCCGCCGCCGCAGAGAAGAAGAACGCTAAACAGACCGTGAAATAAACCTGCTCGGATTGGGCAGACAAAACAATTAAAATACGATTATGGGAAACAAAATGAGCGCGGCGTATCTGCCGGGCAACAGTACGGTGGTATTCAAAGAGGTGGACGTGCCCACTCCGGGACACGGCGAGGTGCTGATCCGCATGAAGTCGTCGACGATCTGCGGCAGCGACATCCGCGCCATCTACCACCAGCACCTGGGCAAGGGCCCCGAGGGGTATCAGGACAAGATCTGCGGCCACGAGCCCAGCGGACAGATAGTGAAGGCGGGCCCGGGGCTGCGCCGCTTCAGGGAGGGCGACCGGGTTGTGGTGTACCACATCTCGGGCTGCGGGGTGTGCAACGACTGCCGCCGGGGCTACATGATCTCGTGTACCTCGCCCTGGCGCCGGGCCTACGGCTGGCAGAGGGACGGCGGGATGGCCGAGTACCTGCTCGCCGAGGAGAAAGACCTCGTGTTGCTGCCCGACTCGCTCACCTACACCGACGGCGCGCAGATAGCGTGCGGATTCGGCACGGTGTACGAGGGGCTGGAGAAGATAGGCGTCAGCGGCAACGACGCCGTATTGGTCGTCGGCCTCGGCCCGGTGGGCCTTGCGGCCTGCATGCTGGCCAAGGCGATGGGCGCCGAGAAGGTGATCGGGGTCGACACCGTTCCCGAGCGTCTGGAGATCGCCCGCGAAAAGGGATTGACGGACCACGCGCTGCTCTCCGACGCGGGAACGCTCGACGCCGTGAAGAAGCTGACCGGAGGCAACGGGGTCGAAAAGGCCGTCGACTGCTCCGGCCACACCCTCGGACGCCAGCTCGCGGTGCGGGGGGCCCGCAAGTGGGGCCGCATAGTGCTCATCGGCGAGGGCGGAACGATGGAGCTCAACCCCAGCCCCGACCTGATCCACGACCAGAAGGCGGTGTACGGCTCGTGGGTGACCAACATCTGGCGGATGGAGGAGCTCGTGGAGAGGATCGTGCGCTGGGGCATCCACCCCGAGGATCTGGTGACCCACCGTTTTCCGCTCGACCGGGCGTCCGAGGCTTTCGCGCTGATGGCCGGGGGGAAATGCGGAAAAGTTGCGGTTGTATTCGACGAGGAGATAAAGTGATGGAAACGAAAACCTACGGATCGGACAAGAGGTTCCTCGAAAAACATATCGAAGTGGTTGAACTGGCCGCGGGCGATCGCCGCCTGCTGGCCAGCCCCACCCTTCAGGGCCGTGTGCTGACGTCGTCGGCCGACGGCGGGGAGGGTTACAGTTTCGCGTGGCTCAACTACGGGCTTATCGCCTCGGGCCAGCCGCTGGCCCATGTGAACAACTACGGCGGCGAGGATCGTTTCTGGCTCGGGCCGGAGGGCGGACAGTACTCGCTGTTCTTTCCGGGCGGCACCGACTTCTCGTTCGCGCAGTGGCAAACCCCGGCGGCGATCGACACCGAGAAGTGGGAGACCGTCGGGCAGGACGGGGGACGGGTCACGTTCGGCAAGGACGCCTCGATCGGGAATACCGCCGGAGTGGTGCTCGCGATGCGCCTCGAAAGGGACGTCGAACTGCTCACCGACCAACAGGCCGCGTGTGCGATCGAAGGCCCGCTGCCCCGGGGGGTTGTCGCGGTGGCGTTCCGCACGGTGAACCGGCTCGTTAACAGGGGCGACTTCGCGTGGAACCGCTCCACGGGCATGCCCTCGATCTGGACTATCGGGCAGTTCGCACCCTCGCACGACACGACCATGATAATCCCCCTCAGGCAGGCGCCCGGCGCGGCGGTCAACGACGCCTATTTCGGAAAGATCCCCGCCGACCGGCTGCGCGTCACCGAGCGCGCGCTCTACTTTCGGGGCGACGGGGGGATGCGCGGCAAGATAGGCATCCCGCCCGGGATGACGATCCCCGTGTGCGGGGCGATAGACAGGGTGAACGGCGTGCTGACGATAGTGAAGCTCGACTTCGACCCCGCGCGCCCGACGTATGTAAACTCGATGTGGGAGCATCAGGACGATCCGTTCAGCGGCGACGTGATAAACGCCTACAACGACGGCCCGCTGGAGGACGGCTCGATCATGGGCCCCTTCTACGAGTTGGAAAGCTCGTCGCCCGCGGCCGATCTCGCGCCCGGAGAGACGATGCTACACACCCGCACCACGGTACACCTGCGGGGGCCCGTGGCCGAACTCGAAAAACTCTCGGCACGGCTGCTCGAACAGACACCTTAAACCTGAAAGATAATGAAACCGAACCTAATTATTACGGCCGCACTCGCCACCGCGATAGTCGCGGGGACGGCGAACGCCCAGCCGCCCATCATCCAGACAAGTTTCACGGCCGACCCGTCGCCGCTGGTGGTGGGCGACACGGTGTATCTCTACACCGGCCACGACGAGGACGACGCCCCGCAGGGTCAGGGCCGTTTCAAGATGCAGAACTGGCTGCTCTACACGTCGACCGACATGGTAAACTGGACGGATCACGGCCCGGTGGCCTCGCTGGCCGACTTCAAGTGGACCGACAGAACCAACGGCGCGTGGGCGCTGGGGGCGATAGAGCGCAACGGCAAGTACTACCTCTACTGCCCCGTCCACGGCAACGGCATCGGGGTGCTGGTGTCCGACACGCCCTACGGCCCGTTCGTCGATCCGATCGGCAAGCCGCTCGTGTGGCAAAAGGAACACTGGGAAGACATCGACCCGATGGCGTTCATCGACGACGACGGCCAGGCGTGGCTCTACTGGGGCAACCCGAGCCTCTACTACGTGAAGCTCAACGAGGACATGATCTCCTACGAGGGCGGGATCGTCAAAGACCCGCAGATCCGCCGGGTCGAGGGTCAGCCCAGCCCCTACCGCTTTCAGGAGGGCCCGTGGGCGTGGAAACGGGGCGGACAGTACTACATGTCCTACGCCTCGACCTGCTGCCCCGAGGGGATAGGCTACTCCGTGGGGCCGTCGCCCACCGGGCCGTGGGAGTACAAGGGCTACATCATGCCCCCCGACCGCAGGGCCACGGGCAACCATCCGGGAGTGATCGACTTCAAGGGAAGGAGCTACGTTTTCGGCTTCAACTTCAGGCTCAACTTCGCCATCACCGAGCATCACCACGAACGGCGGTCGGTGTGCGTGGCCGAGATAACCTACAACCCCGACGGCACGATCCGGGAGCTGCCGTGGTGGGACGAGGGCACACAGGTGGAGCAGCTCGAACTTGTGGATCCCTACCGTCGCGTCGAGGCCGAGACCATCTCGTGGGCGCAGGGACTCAAGACGGCCCGCAGCGAACAGGCGGGCATGTACGTCACCCAGGCCCACCGGGACGACTATATAAAGGTACAGGGGGTCGACTTCGGCCGGGGAGCGTCGACGTTCGAGGTGAGCGCCGCCACGATCACCGGCGGCGAGATAGAGCTGCGGCTCGACTCGCCCGACGGACGGCGCATCGGGATATGCGACGTCAGCAACACCATTGCGCTCAACTTCTGGGAGACGTTCTCCACCAAAGTCGAGCCTGTGAGCGGCGTCCACGACCTCTATCTGGTGTTCACCGGCGGCGGTCGCGGCGGTCTGTTCAACCTCGACTGGTGGAGGTTCAACCGGTCGTTGTAGATTTTATAAGACC
>JAITWC010000012.1 GCA_031285485.1 Alistipes sp. | reverse complement strand
ATGATGTTCTACAAACTATCAGCGTAACCTCTTCTCACAATGGGACAGACCAACAAGTACCACGCGATGCTGGCCCGTATCCTCGCCGAAGGAAAGGTGCAATGCAACCGCAAGGGCGACATCCGCTACCTGCTCAACGAGCGGTTGCAGCTGACCCCCGCCGACCTGCTCGACATCTTCGAGGGCCACGGCATTGCCCGGCGGAAACTACGGGACGAGTTACGGCTGTTTATGGAGGGTGAGCGGGACGTGGCCGCATATCGTGAAGCCGGGATCACGTGGTGGGACTATTGCGGCTCGCGCTTAGTGAACAGCTATCCGACTTATTTAGAGAAGCTCCCGCCGTTGGTCGCCCGGATCAACCGGGAGAGGCGCAACAGCAAGAACTACGTACTGTTCCTCGGTGCGACCGACGCGGAGAGCAATCAGGCGCCGTGCCTCAGCCTCGTGCAGTTTCAGATCGACGAGGGCGAGTTGGTCGTATCGGCCTACCAACGCTCCTCGGACGCCAACCTCGGGTTGCCGGCCGACATCTATCACCTCTACCTGATGGCCCGACAAATAGACCTGCCGCTCAAGTCCATCACCCTGAACCTCGGCAACGTCCATATCTACGAGAACAACGTCGAAAGAACGAGACGGCTGCTCGACGGCGACGAAGGCGTGAGGTTCGAGTTGAACGTGTGACAAACCGGCCGCAAATCAGCCACAACCAAGACGCGAAACGGGCGCAAACCATGACAGTTTGCGCCCGTTTCGTTGACCCCTTGAGGTCGATTTGAGAAGTGTTACGCGTGCTGTGTGCGTGTGGGAAATTTCCGATTTCGTTTTTCCATCCCTCAATCCGCGATTTTCAAATTTCGTTTTTGGAATTTCGCGATTTCGTTTTTCCGATTATAAAATAAAAAGGGGGCTGTTATTTTTGTAACAGTTTTTTGCGTACATTTGCGCGGGATTTTCGGAACCGTGCGTTTTCATCCGGAAAGGAATTTTTTTGAAAGATATGAAAATCATAAAACTGAGAAAAGGGCTTGATATTCAGCTTCAGGGGACACCGCTGCCCAAGTTGATCGAAGCCTGCGGATCGGACACTTACGCGGTTGCTCCGGGCGACTTCGAAGGTGTCGTGCCGAAGTTGCTTGTCCGGGAGGGAAACAGCGTGAAGGCCGGATCGCCGCTCTTTTTCGATAAGGCCGCCGAACAGGTGCTCTTTTGCTCGCCAGTTAGCGGGGTAGTTTCTGAGATCCGGCGGGGCGAAAAGCGCAAACTGCTTGCCGTGGTCGTGGCGACCGACGGTAAGAACGAATCGCTGGAGTTTAAAATTCTCGCGCCGGAGAAAGCCTTGCGAGAGGCTGTCGCTGGGGTGTTGATGAGTGCCGGCATGTGGCCGATGCTCATTCAGCGACCTTACGGACGCATAGCGACGGTGGGCGAGTGGCCGCGGGCGATATTCGTGTCGGGATTCGACAGCGCTCCCTGCGCGCCCGACATGAATTTTATTTTGGCCGGTGAACTCGAAAACCTCAAGGCCGGGATCGAGGTGCTCAAACGCCTCACCGACGGCAAAGTTCATCTTGGACTCAAGGCCGGAACAGACGGAGTGCTCAACAGGGTGACTAACGCCGAGCAGCACTTCTTCGACGGGCCGCATCCGGCGGGTAACGTTGGGGTGCAGATCCACCACATCGACCCGATCAGAAAGGGCGACGTGGTGTGGACGGTGGATGTGCAGAACCTCGCCATCATCGGGCGGCTGTTCAAGACGGGCCGGGTCGATATGACCAAGATCGTGTGCATGAGCGGGCCGCAGGTGATTAATCCTTACTATCTGCGAATTATCGGCGGAGCGGAGATCAAGTCGTTCGTGATGAACAGCAACATCAAACCGCCGCGAAAAGGTAGTGGCGCGCGCGTCGTGTGCGGCAGCGCCCTGAGCGGCAGGGCCGTGACTCGCGAAGAGTTCATGGGTTTCTACTCCAACCAGATAACGGTGCTCGAAGAGGGTGATCACTACGACTTCTTCGGCTCGTTCGCACCGAACACGAACAAGTTTTCGGTGTCGCGCACCTTCCTGTCGTGGTTGTGTCCGTGCAAGAAATACAGCCTCGACACGAATGTCAACGGCGGGGAGAGACCGATGCTGATGACCGGAATTTGGGAAAAGTATCTGCCGATGGACATCCACCCGATGTATCTCGTGAAGGCGTGCATCGCCGGGAATATCGACAAAATGGAGGCGCTGGGGATCTACGAGGTGCTGCCCGAAGACCTTGCGCTGTGCGAGTTCGTCGATCCGTCGAAGACCGAGGTGCAGGAGGCTGTGCAAAATGGTATTAACTTGATGATTAAAGAATTGTCATGATAGTGAAATTGATTAGAAACGTGGTCGAGGGCGTTAAGCCGACGTTCGAGAAGGGGGGGCGGCTGGGTTTCCTCCACTCGCTGTTCGACGCCGTCGACACGCTGCTGTTCCTGCCGAACACGGTGACCCGGCGCGGGTCGCACATTCGCGACGCGGTGGATCTGAAACGCGCGCTGATTGTGGTGGTGATCGCACTCATCCCGGCGTTGCTGTTCGGGATGTACAACGTGGGACTGCAACACTTCCGCGCCGTGGGCGATGTTGCGGCGCAGGCTTCGGTCTGGGGCTGCTGGTGGTATGGATTCGTGAGGATGTTGCCTCTGATCGTGGTATCTTACGCGGTGGGGCTCGGCATCGAGATCGCGTTTGCCCAGAAACGGGGACACGAGGTGAGCGAAGGGTACTTCGTGACGGGGATGCTGATACCCCTTATTATGCCGATCGACGTGCCGCTGTGGATGGTGGCGTTGGCGGTGGCTTTCTCTGTGATCTTCTGCAAGGAGGTTTTCGGAGGGAGCGGCATGAATGTTTTCAATCCAGCTCTGGTGGCTCGGGCGTTCGTCTTCTTTGCCTACACGCCTTTTATTTCGGGCGACAAGGTGTGGATTCGCGGTGCGGGCAAGGGTGGTGAGTATATCGACGGTTTTTCGGGTGCGACGCCGCTCACGCAACTCGGTGAGAACGCGGGCGACTTTCTGGCCGAACCTAAAGTGTGGGACTGGATAGTGGGGACTATTCCCGGTTCGATAGGCGAGACTTCGGTTATCGCTATCGGCATCGGTGCGGTGATCCTGCTCGTGGCGGGTGTTGCGAGCCTGCGGGTCATGGCGAGCGTGTTTGCGGGAGGCTGGTTGATGGGGCTGTTGTTCAATCTGATCGGCGGTTCGCCGGTGATGGAGATGCCCGCTTACTACCATCTGCTGTTGGGCGGGTTCGCTTTCGGAGCGGTCTTTATGGCGACGGATCCCGTGACGGCGGCACAGACCGGTTGGGGCAAGGTGATAGTGGGCCTGCTGACGGGTGCGCTGGCGGTGATGATCCGCGTGGTGAATCCGGGCTATCCTGAGGGGATGATGCTCGCGATCCTGTTTATGAACGCTATGGCGCCGCTTGTCGACCACACCGTCGTGGGATTCAATATTCGTCGCAGAACTAAACTGAGGAGGGCGTAAACGATGAAAGTGAACAAGAACAGCAGTGTGTACATTATAACCTACGCCACGGTGATGGTGGTCGTGGTGGCGGCGGTGCTAGCCACGGCGGCGATGGTGCTGGGGCCGGTGCAGAACGCCAACGTGGAGCGCGAAACAAAAGGGGCGATCCTGGCGAGCATCGGGGCGAGCGTCCCCACGGCGGAGATTGAAAAGGCTTACGCCGAGAACATAACCGAGATAGCAATCCCCGGCGCGGGCGATCTGAAACTCTATGAGAGCCGGGCGAACGGGAAACATCTCTATATCGTTCCCCTCGCCGGCAGC
Organism: Alistipes sp.; assembly: GCA_031285485.1. GTDB lineage: Bacteria > Bacteroidota > Bacteroidia > Bacteroidales > Rikenellaceae > UBA940. The sequence continues at coordinate 1,646 of JAITWC010000012.1, read as the reverse complement.
GGACTCTGGGGGCCGATATGGGGCTACGTCGCGCTCGAAGGGGATTGGAACACGATCTCGGGCGTGGTGTTCGACCACAAGGGCGAAACTCCGGGCCTCGGGGCCGAGATCACGACCCCGGCTTTCACCGGGCAGTTCGTCGGCAAGAAACTGTTCGACGCAGGCGGCAACCTCACGGGCATAACCGTGCTGAAAGGCGCGGGTGCGTCGCGGGGCAACGACCACGCCGTGGACGCCATATCGGGAGGAACGATAACCTCTCGGGCGGTGGAGAACATGATCCGCGCCACGCTCGCCGAGTATAAATCTTACATCGAAACACAGAGAAACAATGAAGGCGCTGAGTAGTAAGAACTGGAAATATTTTCTGGGCCCCCTGAGCAAGGACAACCCCGTGGTGGTGCAGATACTGGGTATCTGCTCGGCGCTGGCGGTGACGGCCCAACTGAAACCGGCGTTCGTGATGACGGCGTCGGTGGTGGTGGTGACGGCTTTTGCCAACCTCATCATGTCGCTGCTGAGGAAGGGCGTTCCCGGGCGCATCCGCATCATCGTGCAGTTGGTGGTGATCGCATTCCTTGTGATCCTCGTCGACCAGGTGCTGAAGGCTTACGTCTACGACGTGTCGAAACAGCTGTCGGTATACGTGGGCTTGATCATCACCAACTGTATCCTGATGGGACGCGTGGAGGCTTTCGCGCTCGGCAACAAACCGTGGCCGGCGTTTATCGACGGTGTGGCCAACGGGGTGGGGTACGGGGTAATCCTGTTGATGCTGGGGTTCGTGCGCGAGCTTTTCGGCAGCGGTTCGCTGTGGGGAGTGCGCATCGTGCCCGAGGCGTGGTACATTCAGAACGGCGGATGGTACGCCAACAACGGGCTGATGATGCTCCCGCCGATGGCGCTCATACTCGTGGGGCTGATAATCTGGGTACACCGCTCGTCGAACAAAGACCTTATAGAAAAGTAGCGACCTATGGAAAGTCTGAATATATTTATCAAGTCGATCTTTATCGACAACATGGTGTTCGCCTACTTCTTCGGCATGTGTTCCTACATCGCCGTGAGCAAGAGCGTCAAGACCGCCAACGGGTTGGGGCTCGCCGTGATCTTCGTGATGGCGATGACCGTGCCGCTCAACTGGCTGCTCAACGAGTATATCCTCAAGCCGGGGGCGTTGCAGTGGCTCTCGGAGTCGCTCGGCGGGATCGACCTGTCGTTCCTGAGCTTCATCATCTTCATTGCGGTTATCGCGTCGTTCGTTCAGCTGGTGGAGATGGTGGTCGAGAAGTTCGCGCCGGGGCTGTACAACCAGCTCGGTATATTTCTGCCTCTGATCGCCGTCAACTGCGCCATCATGGGGGCGTCGCTCTTCATGCAGGAGAGGGCCTATCCCGACCTTGGGCAGGCTACTGCGTTCGGCGTGGGCAGCGGCATAGGCTGGTGGCTGGCCATTGTGATGATGGCCGCGATCCGCGAAAAGATCGAATACTCGCAGATACCCGCGCCGCTCCGTGGCCCCGGCATTGCCTTCATAATCACCGGGCTGATGGGCATCGCGTTCATGTCGTTTTTAGGAATACAACTGTAAGAAGATGGATACATTGACATTGATAATAGCTGTCGCGGCCTTCCTCGTTGTGACG
>JAITWC010000178.1 GCA_031285485.1 Alistipes sp. | reverse complement strand
AAGGCAAACGCGAAATAACGCAACTTTTAGAAAACAAACCACCGGGAGGGTGTGTCGTTTCGGAGTTTTTAACTATTTTTGTCGCCAACGCTTAACGGAAGTTCCGTCAACCTTTAACAATAACCCTTTAAAATCATCAAATGAAAGGAAAGTACAACGTGGCTTACATCGTCGGCATCACTCTGGTGGCGACGATCGGGGGACTGCTGTTCGGTTACGACACGGCGGTCATCTCGGGCGCCGAGAAGTCGGTCGAGGCCTATCTCATCCGCCCCTTGGGGCTGGGCGCATTCGCCCACGGCGCGACGGTTTCGAGCGCCCTTATCGGTTGCATCATCGGGGGCATCATCTCCGGGTTTCTCTCGGCGAGGCTGGGACGCAAACGCTCACTCATCGTGGCGGCGGTGCTGTTCTTCCTGTCGGCCCTGGGTTCGGCGTTGCCCGAGTTCCTCTTTTTCGAGAGGGGTAATCCCACGACGGGTCTTCTGGTGGCCTTCAATCTTTACAGGATCCTGGGCGGTATAGGCGTCGGATTGGCCTCGGCGGTGGTACCCATGTACATAGGCGAGATCGCGCCGCCCGACATACGGGGGCGAATGGTGTCGTTCAACCAGTTCGCCATCATCTTCGGTATGCTCGTGGTCTACTTCGTGAACTGGGGCATCGCGCGCGGCCAGACCCTCGACTGGATCAACGCCATCGGCTGGAGGTGGATGTTCGCCTCGGAAGCCATACCGGCGTTCCTGTTCGGTACGTTCCTGTTCCTGGTTCCAGAAACCCCGCGCTATCTGGCAATGCGACGGAAAGAGGACAAGGCGCTGGCTGTACTCGAAAAGATCAACGGCCGCGAACGCGCCATGCAAACCTTCGCCGAGATCAAGGAGTCGGTCAAGAACGCCGCCGGTGGCAAACTGCTTGCTTACGGCAAGGTGGTTATCATCGTGGGCGTGCTGCTGAGCGTGTTCCAGCAGTTCGTGGGCATCAACGTTGTGTTGTACTACGCTCCGCGCATCTTCGAGAGCATGGGTGTGGCCAAGGACGCGTCGATGTTGCAGACTGTTGTAATGGGTCTTGTGAACGTCGTGTTCACTGTGTTTGCCATCGTGACGGTCGACAAGTGGGGCCGCAAACCGCTGCTCATCACCGGCTCGATCGGCATGGCTGTGGGTATGATCGCACTGGCCGTGATGTCGCAACTTGAGATCATCGGTCTCGGTACGCTGGTATTCATCATCATCTTCACGGCGTCGTTCATGATGTCCTGGGGCCCGATCTGCTGGGTGTTGATCGCCGAGATCTTCCCAAACATGATCCGTGGCAAGGCGGTTGCGATCGCGGTTGCGGCTCAGTGGGCGGCCAACTTCCTGATCTCGTCGACCTATCCTCCGATGATGGAGTTCTCGGGCGCGTTCACCTACGGTTTCTACGGCCTGATGTCGATCCTGTCGGCGATCTTCGTCTGGAAGATGGTTCCCGAAACCAAGGGCAAAACCCTCGAACAGATGGAAGCCGTCTGGACTAAGAAATAATCTTGTTGCACAAATAAAGGGGCCACATAATCAAAGTGTGGCCCCTTTATTTGTGTAGTATATGATTTACAACTCCCGGATCCAGATGTTGCGATAGCTCACGAGATTGCCGTGATCCTGAATCGAGATCGGAGCGGGGCCGTGGGAAACGACCCGCGGATGGCCTATGTACTCGGTGGTTCCGCGGATTTGATAATTATTCTGCACCACAACACCGTTGAATATCACCGTAACGCGCGCCGGGCTGAGCAGTTTGTCGTCGCTCTCGCGGAAAACCGGGGCCGTCCAGATTATATCATAGGTGTTCCATTCACCCGGCCGGCGAATGGGATTCACCAAAGGCGGCGACTGCTTGTAGATACTCCCGGCGGCGCCGTTCATGTAGGTTTCGTTGTTGTGGTTGTCGAGGATCTGCACCTCGTAGAGACTGTGGAAAAACACGCCGCTGTTACCCCTGCCCTGGCTTTCGCCGCTCACTTCGATCGGGGAGCGCCATTCGAGGTGCAACTGGCAATCACCGAACGAACGCTTGGAGCGGATGTCGCCGCCGGAGCGCGGTTTGACGGTAAGCACGCCGTCGGCAAAGTCCCACCCGACGGGAGCGCCGTTGCGCACATGCTCGAACTCGATAACTCCGGGCCCCAGCAGCACAATGGCGTCGGAGGGGGCGGCGGTCGGGTTAGCAACGGGGGCGGGAGTGACGATCGGAGGCTGCGGAGTCCAGAACTCGGTCATTTCGGGGGACATTCTCGGGGTTACGGGATACTCCCGTGCCCCGCCTGCGGGTTGCTGAGCCATTGCCGCGCAGGCCACGAGTGCGAGGGCGGCGGAAAGAGTTGTTCTTTTCATCGTTTTTTAAAGGTTATTTTAGGTTGTTAAGGGTTCTTATTCTCGTCAGTCTTTTCTCACTATCCGGGCGCCGAGGGCGTTCAGTCGTCCGTCTATGTTTTGGTATCCGCGGTCTATCTGTTCGATGTTCTGAATGACGCTCACCCCGTCGGCCGACAGCGCGGCGATGAGCAGCGCTACTCCGGCGCGGATATCGGGCGAGGTCATGCGCGTGGATCGCAGCGTGAAGTTGTGGTCATGGCCGATGACGGTGGCGCGGTGGGGGTCGCACAGGATTATTTGCGCACCCATGTCTATCAACTTGTCGACAAAGAACAACCTGCTCTCGAACATCTTCTGATGGATCAGCACGCTGCCCCTCGCCTGGGTCGCCACCACGAGGAACACGCTCAGCAGGTCGGGCGTCAGCCCCGGCCAGGGCGCGTCGGCGATCGTCATGATACTCCCGTCGATGAACGACTCGATGCAATAGTGATCCTGCCTCGGCACATAAATATCGTCGCCCCGCTGTTCGAACTCGATCCCCATCCGCGCAAACTGCTGCGGGATGATGCCGAGCTCGTCGTAAGCCACGTCGCGAATGGTGATCTCGCTGCGTGTCATTGCGGCCATACCGATGAAGCTACCCACCTCGATCATGTCGGGCAGACAGCGGTGGTCCGTTCCGCCCAGCTCCGAAACCCCTTCGATGGTGAGCAGGTTCGACGCGATGCCCGATATCCTGGCCCCCATGCGGTTGAGCATCCGGCACAGTTGCTGGAGATACGGCTCGCACGCGGCGTTGTAGATGGTGGTGAAACCCCGGGCCATCACTGCGGCCATCACTATGTTGGCGGTGCCGGTGACCGACGCCTCGTCGAGCAACATGCAGGTTCCATTCAGCGGCCGGCCCGAGACGGTGAAGAACTCCTCTCCGGCATCGAAGTCGAACGACGCGCCGAGTTTCCGGAAACCTATGAAGTGGGTGTCGAGCCTCCGGCGGCCGATCTTGTCGCCCCCCGGCTTGGGCAGGTGCGCCTCGCCGAACCGCGCGAGCAGCGGCCCCATGATCATCACCGACCCGCGGAGCCTGGTCGCCCGTGCGCGGAAATCGTCGGTCTTCATGTAATCGAGGTCTATGTCGGCGGCGCGGAACGACCACGTGTCGGGCGAGAGCCGTTCCACCTCGACGCCCAGACACCCGAGCAACTCGATGAGCTGCAACACGTCGACTATCGCCGGAACGTTGGCCACGGTCACCCGCCCGGGGGTCAGCAGCGTGGCGCAGATCACCTCCAACGCCTCGTTCTTCGCGCCCTGCGCGGTGATCTCTCCTTTCAGGGGCCGTCCCCCGGTAACTTCGAACAGTGGCATGATATTCTCTGTGAACTTTCGACCCCGAAGAGAGCGGGAACCTTCGGGAAAACGGTAAAAACGGGTACGAAAATCGGGCACGTCGAACGCACCCGAAACAAAGGTAGCTCTTTTTTCCGAAACCTGACCCGTCCCGCCGAATATTTTTGTGGCGGCAGGAGTTCCGGACACATAGTGCGGCCCCGATCGCGGGGCCGCACTCCGTCGTTGTTTGCCGCGACGAGGGGCGCACGGGGAGGGGTTACAGCGGGTCGAGGGCGTCGTCGCCGTCCGCCGTCTTCCCGGGCGCGGCGCGGCGGGCGAGGATGTCGCGGGTGCGGGCTACGGTCTCGTTCCAGCGGGCGATCAGTTCGGCGAAACGAGCCGCGGGAACCGTCCCGCCCCCGTCGGCCGAGGCGACCAGCGCACGGGCGTAGACCATATCCGAGAGCGCGACGCAGGCCGCGTCGACCGCGCGGCGGGCGGCCGTCATCTCGACCGTCGGACGGTCGGCGCGCTCCTCGAAACGCTCCTCCATCAACTCCTCGAAGGCCACGTTGCGGCGGTCGAGCTCGCCGATCCACCCTCCGAGGCCGAGCAGTTCGGCCTCGGCCATGTGGTTGACGGTCAGCTCGATCAGCAGGTTGTGGAGCGCCGAGGTCTCCTCCTCGAAATTGAGGCCGGCGACGCCCTTGTAGGCGTTCATCACGACCGCCAGGCCGGCGGCGGCCTCGCGCACGGCGGCGTTGTAGTGGGTCTGGGCGGCGCGCACGGTGTTCACCAGACCGTTGTAGGTCTCGTCGCGGGCGCGGTCGGCGTCGGCGATGCGGGAGGTCAGGGCGCTGCCGGCGATCTTGCGCAGGGCGGCGTCCTCGTCGGCGAACGCGGCCGCGAGCGCCGCCCGTTGGGGTTCGACCCCGAGCGCGGCGGCGCCGTAGTCGTCGATCAGGTGGCAGATGTGGCGCACGAACTCGAAATGCTCGTCGTTGCGCAGGTGTGAGAGGCGAAACGTTCTGATCTTTTCCATATTATTTTCCATTTAAAATCCAAACAAGTTGGAAAGTTATTTTCAGTTAATTTTGTTTTGTAACTTTGTGTCAGGATGTTAAGAGGAGTCAGGCTCTGCTGGGGAGCAACCTGTCAAGCAATA
>JAITWC010000150.1 GCA_031285485.1 Alistipes sp. | reverse complement strand
CCCGCTGAAAGGGCTAAACAGTTTGCAAACATAGGATGACGTCGCTCCGGCCCCGACCGACCGTTATTTGTGGATCTCGATACGCTGGCCGATGGAGAGCCTGTTGGCATTTTTCAGGTTGTTCCACCGGATGATGTCGGACTGCCTGACGCCGTATCTCTCGGCTATGTGGCCGAGCGTCTCGCCGCTCCTCACGCGGTGGACGGTGGCGGTGGCGGTGAGCAGGGCCCGCGTGGCATTGATGTTTGCGGGGTTGAGATACTCGGCGAGGTAGATCGAATCCTTGCCGTGGATCTCCCCGGTGCGACCCACGAAGTCCGTGGTGTGTCCGAGCGGCAACACGATGGGGTACGGCTTGTCGATCGCGGGGACAACGTCCTTCAGGTATTGAGGATTGAGCGCCCTCATGGTCTCGATGGGAATGCCGAGCGTGGTGGCAACCTGTTCGAGGTGCACGAGCCGTCCCACGGCCACGGTGTCGACCACCAGCGGCAGCCCCGCGTCGGCAATCTCGACCCCGTGCTGCTTGTGGTAGGCATAGGCGTATGAAACGGCAATGAACGAGGGAACGTACCCGCGCGTTTCGGCGGGCAGGAAGTCGTACACGTCCCAGAAGTTGGTCGCACCGGCCCCGGCCCTCTTCAGGGCGCGGTTCACGTTGCCCGGCCCGCAGTTGTATGCCGCCAGGGCCAACGTCCAGTCGCCGTATGTGCGGTACAGGAAAGCCAGATAGCGGCACGCGGCACGGGTCGAGGCGACGGGATCGTTGCGCTGATCGACGAAGGTTGTGATCTCCAACCCGTACTGCCTCGCCGTGGCGTACATGAACTGCCAAAGCCCCACCGCACCGGCCCGCGAGCGCGCACCCGGCACGAGCGCCGATTCGATGGCGGCCAGCATTCGCAGCTCCTGCGGCAGTCCGGCGTTGGCAAGCTCGGCTTCGATCAGCGGGAAGTAGTATTGCGACCGGCCGAGGATATTTCCGAGCGTCGTTCGCCGTGCGGTGGTGTACATCACTATGTACTGTTTCACGACGTCGTTCCACGGCATGCCGATGGGCGAGAGTATCGACCGCAGACGCCGCCGGTACACCGAGTCGGGGGTGTCGCTGGTGTATATCACCGTGGTGTCGAGCCTGATGAAGTCTTCGAAATATCTGTCGTAGGCGGCCACGTTGCCCTCTCTCGCGGCAATGGTCACCAGCGAGTCGATCCACTCGGGCGCGGGAGCCCATAATAGATCGAGAGCCGGGTCGGGAGAGGGGTTGGGAGAGAGGTCGGTCAAGGCGGCCGGTTCGTCCGCGACTGCCCGGGCGACGGAGGTCGTGTCCTTCGGATCGTCGGGGCCCGGAAATATGGGCGCCACCCGTCTCTCGCCCGCGGCGGGCAGGGCGATGACGAGCGTGAGCGCGAGTGTCAGTAAATTCTTCATATCGTGGTCAAAATCTCATCGAGAACGAAAGCCCGTAGGCGTTGAACCCTCCGCCTCCGCCGGGGCGATAGGTGTAGAGCCTCTGTGTCGACGGCTCGATGTCGAACTTCACCCCCGTCAGGTCATCCGACACGTCGTAGGCTTTCATGTGTGCCGTGGCGTGGGCATCCACCATCTGAACGATGTAGAACAGCCCGAGGAAGATTATACTCAGGTCGCGCGCCCGGCGGTAAGAGTTCCGGTACTGCAACAGGTCGCTGTCGCCCCACTGCCCGAAGAACTCGTCGACGGCGTCCGGGTCCATCCGCTGCTCGTAGGCGAGTTTGAATCTCTGGTAGCCGCGGTTGTTCCAGTTGACGACGTAAGTGAGGATCGAGAACCCGCCCATCACTATCGGCACTTTCCAATAGGTTCTATTGTACAACTGCCCCGCACCGGGGAAGACTGTCGCGAGCGTGGTTGCCTTCTTCACGTCGGTGGCTTCGCCCGCATAGTTGAGCGCACCGTCCACCAAAAAATACATGTACGAGAGGGCGGCGAACCCCATAGCCAACTGGCGGTTGGTGTTGTGGCGGATCATACCGCTCTGAAGCTCTGTCATGGTGGCCTTGTAACGTTCGTACCGGTCACCCCCGATCTCCTTGAGTATCTGGCTCTGTCCGAGGAAACTGTTGTATTGATCGCGGTAAGGCTTGTAGAGTTTCGTTTGCCATGCCCACAACCCCACTCCGGCACCCACCGTGCCGTACAACACGGGCAGTTTCCAATACTGCTCGTTGTAGAGTTGCGAGAATCCCGGCAAGGGGATCGAGTAGAGTGTCACGCGCGACAGGCGGATCGTGTCGCGGAACAGCGCGCTGTGCCTCACCGCGGTGGAGTCATGGCGCGCAAGTCGGCGTTTTTCGCGTTTCGACAGCGTGTCGATCCGGGCGAACCGACCGATCAGAGTGTCGGCCCCACCGTCGATGTAGCGTCCGATGAAGGCGGGATCGTCCATGAACCTACGCACGGTGGCCGAGTTCAAAGTGAGCGCCTTTCGCCGGGTGATAAGTTCGGCCATCCCCTGCTCGTCAAGGCTGTCGCCCGCCGGAGGTGTTTTGTCGAGCAGCGCCATCACTATCGAGTCGGTGCGGGCGCGGTCGAAAAGCACGCCGTCGGCCCTCACCGAATCGAGCGCCGCCATGAACCGGTAGAGCGAGTCGGGCGTCATGGCCGACAGGTTGACCCCGGCCCTGTTTCGCGCCGCCACCTCGGCAACACCGCCCCTCACGAAGATCCGCTCGCCGGGACGCGGATTCACGGTTTGAGCCCTGAGCGTTCCAGCCAGCAACAGAGCGACTATGGCTAATATGTATTTAGCGCGCACTCGAAATTTTTTCGATGAACCGTTCGACATCGCTGTCGCCGTCGAACTCTATGACTATCTTGTTGCGCCCCTTGGTGGTCGACTTGAGGCTGATGTTCGAGCCGAAGACTCCTTCCAGCAACTCCACCAGGCGGGAGTAGCTTTCGGGCAGTTCGCGCTCGTGGTTGTTCGCTCCCGGACTCGACTTCCGCACAGTCCCTGCCGCGGCAGCGGCAAGCTCCTCCGTCTGCCTCACCGACAGCCCTTTTTTGACCGTCCGTTTGAGAAGCGCCACCTGAGCCTCCTCGGGCGCCGAGGCAATGGCCTTGGCATGTCCCATCGAGATGAACCCTTCCTTGACGGCGAGTTGCACCTCGTCGGGCAACTTGAGCAGGCGCAGGTAGTTGGCAATCGTCGAGCGTTTTTTGCCCACCCGTTCTCCGAGCCTGTCCTGCGTCAGGTTACACTCCTCCATGAGGCGTTGCAGCGAGAATGCCACTTCCATCGCGTTGAGGTCCTGGCGCTGAATATTCTCCACGAGTGCCATTTCGTGCAGCGTCTGGTCATCCGCCTCGCGCACATACACAGGCACCGTTTCGAGCCCCGCCCGGCGTGCAGCCCTCCATCGACGTTCGCCGCTGATGATAGTATATCGCCCGTCGGCCTCGTGCTTCACCGTCACGGGCTGTATCACACCCAACACCCGTATGCTGTCAGCCAGTTCCATGAGCGCGTCTTCTTCAAAGAATGTTCGCGGCTGCTTGGGGTTTGGCGAGATCATATCCACGGCAATTTCACCCGCCGCGGCCATAGGTTTCGCCGCCTTGGGCCCCGTCAGTTCCTCACTCTCGAAAATTGCGTCGAGGCCACGCCCCAAACCTTTCTGCTTCATCATTGCGCATTCCTTTTAATAAACTCTTTCGCCAGATTGAGGTAGTTGACGCTACCTGTCGCCGAGGCGTCGTAGAGCATTACAGGCATTCCGAAACCGGGTGCTTCACTCAAGCGTATGTTTCGTGTAACTATTGTGTCGAACACCAGCCCCTCGAAGTGTTTGCGCACCTCGCCGACAACCTGGTTCGAGAGTCTGTTGTGGCCGTACATCGTCATCACGAATCCCTCGATGGCGAGTGCCGGGTTAAGTTTTTCGCGCGTCTTTTTAATGGTGGCAAGCAGTTTGCCGAGACCTTCGAGTGCAAAGTACTCGCACTGCACGGGTATCAGCACGCTGTCGGCCGCCACGAGTACGTTGACGGTGGTGAACCCGAGCGAAGGGGAGCAATCGACGAAAATGAAATCGTAATCTTCCCTCACCGGTTCAAGAATATTTTTGACCACCCGGTGTCCGCCCTCCATTTGAGGCAGTTCGGTGTCGGCGGCCACAAGGTCTATGCTCGACAGGAGGAGCGACAAGTTTGCCACGGCCTCGCTTTTAAGTATCACTTCGGCGGCGGTTTTTCGTCCCGCGATGCAATCGTAGAGATTTGCTCCGTGGATGTCGAAACCGAGCCCCGAGGTTGCATTGGCCTGCGGGTCGGCGTCGACCAACAACACTTTTTCCCCGAGCAAGGCACACGACGCCGCCAGATTTATTGCGGTCGTGGTCTTTCCCACGCCACCTTTTTGATTAGCCAAAGCCACTATTTTGCCCATAAATTCACCTCTGTCTTACCTGATATCTAACTTACAAAAGTAACCATTTTTCGGGATTATTCGTATTTTTGCAATGTTTATGGAATCAAAACGTGGTTCGGCGTGGGCCGATATTGGAGTGTTGGCGGCCATTTTGTTTGGCGCCACGTTGACTGCGGGGGGGGTGGTGGCCGGTTTTACGGTGTCGGGCACGGAACATATCCATGGAGCGACACTATTCACCGTATACACCGTGCAGTTCGTGCTCGCGATAGTCGGAGGGTACGTGTGGCTGAAGTTAGGTAAAGGTAGTGACAGCAAGTTCTCTCTCAGGCTGGGAGTGAGTTGGGCCGACGGACCATTAATCCTCTCGGGGATCGTGGTCGCCACGGCGGCTGGCATCGTGATCGAGCCGCTACTCGGTGCCATGCCCGAACACTATATCGAACGACTCAACGAGATGATTGGCCACGGAGGCTGGGCCATCATCACCACCGTGGTGGCAGCGCCCATTTTCGAGGAGATATTTTTCCGCGGGATGGTGCTCGAAGGTCTGGCGCGTCGGTGGGCGGCACGGTGGGCGGTGTTGGGTTCGGCGGCTCTTTTCGGACTGGTGCATCTTCCCATCCTGCCGCAGATGGTCAACGCGTTCGTCATCGCCATAATTATGGGCTACATCTACCTGATCCCACGTTCGCTGATCCCGGTCATAGTCATCCACGCCATCAACAACGGCCTTGCTTATCTGATACTCGAGTTCCGCGGCTCACAGGGGGTCGACACGCGCGATTTGATCGGCAACGACACCATTTATTTGGTCGTCTACGCGGTGAGTGCGGTGGTGATGGTAGTCTCGCTCGTGGTGATGAACGCGAAAGTGCGCACTAAAACGGCCCGGGATACGTTAAAAGAAAAAACAGCCGATGAATAGAACATTGCGCATAGCCGCGTTTTGCCTCACCGTGGCTTTCGTGGCGGATGGCTGCCGCCGTCTGCCCAACCCTTTCGCCGGGGAGAGGGTGCTTGCGCGCGCCGGCAAGGAGACCCTGCGCCTGATGGACCTCGAGGCGGTGCTACCGGTCGCCATCACGGGTGCCGACAGCGTAAAGTGGGTCGAAAATTACGTCGACCGATGGGTAAGGGACAACCTCAAGTTGCAGGAAGCGACAATGATATTCGGCGCCGACGCCGCCGACGAGCAGCTCGTGACGATCTACCGCAACAGCCTTATAACGCGGCGACTCGACGAACATTTCATCCGCCAGATGGCGGGCGACTCGCTCTATAACGAGCAGGATCTCGTGGATTACTACAACGCCAACCGCATAGAATTCATACTTGACCGCGCTATAGTGAAGGGTCGGGCCGTGGCCTTTCCCTCGGGTTTCAGGCAGCGGACGCGCCTGCGCGAGTTGTTGGACTCGTGGAGCGACAGCGCGCGCGACGAAGTGCTGGCAATGGCACTAAAACACAACTTCACGGCACGCGAGGTGACCGACTGGACGGAGTACTCTCAATTTCTGGCCCTGCTACCCGCGCGGCGCAACGAAGCCTACGACCGTGAGCTGGCTCGCACCGGAGTGCAGGAGATGACCGACGGCGATGTGATGTACCTATTTGTGATCTCCGAAAAACGCACCGCCGGCGAAATCGCGCCCTACGAACGGGTGTCGGGAATAGTGCGCCAGAGCGTGGCCACGCGCCGCCGGGCCGAGATAATCAAGGCGTACGAGGACAGCCTTTACAAGATCGCGTTGATCGAAAACAAGGCGATGATCAATTTATAAAGATTAAATGATTAATTTTGCAGTTCGTATGACTCGTATGATAAGGAAGATATCTATACTGACAGCGGTGCTGGGGGTGGCCTTTTCGGCCGCAGCCCAGCAGCAGTCCGTTGTCGACAAGGTGGTAGCCGTGGTGGGCGGATTGCCCGTACTCTACTCCGAGATGGCCGAACAGGCCGAAGCCCTCACCCGCCAATACCGAGAACAGAACTACACCTCGCCCCGCCCCGCCATGTCGGAGGCACTCGAGATACTGCTCGAACAGAAGCTACTCTACCAGCGGGCACAGATTGACTCGATCGGCCTCGAGGCGCTGGCACCGCAGATCGCCTCGGCCGTCGACTCCAACGTCGACAACATGGTGGCCGCCGCCGGTTCGATCCGCGCGCTCGAGAGCGAACAGCACAAACCCCTATACACGATAAAGGACGACATGAGGGCACAGATCGAGGAGGTCTACGGCGCGCAGGAGATGCGCCGTTGGGTAGTCTCGTCTGATAGGGTGAAGGTCACCCCCGGCGAGGTCGACCGGTTCTTCCGTCGAACCGACCCCGACAGCCTGCCCATAATTCCCGAACAGTATGTATACGCCCAGATAACGCGCCTGCCCAGTTCCATCGAACTCGCCAAGCAGCGCACCCGCGAAAGCCTGCTCGAACTGCGCCAGAGGATCATCGACGGCGAGAGGTTCGACCGCCTCGCGGTGATGTACTCGGTCGACCCGGGGTCGGCTCTGAGGGGTGGTGAGATTGATCCCCAACCCAAGGAGGGATGGGTGGAGCCGTTCGCCGAGGCGGTGGCCAAGTTACAACCGGGACAAACCTCGGGCGTGGTGGAGAGCGAATTCGGGTTCCACATCATTCAGTTGATCGACAAACCGGCCGACAACCTCTACCACGTGCGCCACATACTAATGAAACCCGCCTACTCCGACGAGGAACTGAGAGAGACCACCGTGTTCCTCGACTCGCTCGCAGGAGTCATCCGTCGCGATGAGATAGCCTTCGCCGACGCCGCGCTGAAACACTCCGACGACAAGGCGACGAAGATGAACGGTGGGTTGGTATCCAACCAGCAAATGCTGTTCCGCTACACGGGTGACAGCGATCCCCGCTCAACCCGCACGAAGTTCGTGCGCGACGCCATCGACCAGTACGACGCCACCCGCCTGGTGCAACTGCGTGAGAGCGAGATCACGACCGCTTTCGTGGGTCAGGACATGAACATGAATCAGATGGGCAAGATACTAAAACTCGTGCAGGTGATACCCGCCCACAAGGCCAATCTGGCCGAAGACTGGCTCGAACTGGAACAAATGACCCTCCAACGCAAACAGGAGGCGGAGTACAACCGCTGGCTCGACGAAAAGATCGATGAGATGTATGTGCGAATCGATCCGATGTTCTCGCCCGACGACTTCATCAACAAACGATGGTTTAAGTGACCCTGAGAGGCTATATGCTGCTCGCTACGGGTCTCGTTCTGGGCGGGGCCCTCTTTTCGCGGGCGCTCTCCGAAAGCGCCGGACGACAGGAAACGCAGGAGATGCAGCAGGCTCCGGGGCAGGGCGAGGGTGAGAAAAAGCTCGTCGACATCATGGCCTCGAGAATGTACTCCGACCAGGAGAAGATGCGTTCGCTGGGGATCGACGAGAGAGCGCAAATTCTCGTGGGCAACGTGGCGTTCCACCACAACGGCGCAGTTATAGCTTGCGACAGTGCGGTGAGATACTATTCGGCCAACCGGCTCGACTGCTACGGTAACGTGATAATAAACAAGGACTCGACGTTCGTCTACGGCGACCGCGCCGAATACGACGGTGACGGCAACATGGCGCGCGTTTACTCGCCCGTGGTTAAGGTGGTGGATGGCACCACCACGCTCTATACGACGCAGATGTTCTCGTTCAACACGGCCGACAACATAGGCACTTGGACGGACGGCGGCGTGGTGTACAGCGAGGACAACACGATGGAGTCCGAAAGGGGTTACTTCTACTCCGACCTCAACGAGATGGTGGGGGTGCAGGGCGTGCAGATGCGCAACGACAGCCACGAACTCACCTCCGACTCGGTGCGCTACAACACCGACACCAAAGTGGCTACGTTCTACACCAAGACATACATCTGGACGGAGGAGGGTGAGATGATCTCTGCCATCCGGGGACGCTACAACTCACAGGACAGCACCTACTTTTTCCACGACAACGCCTACGTGCTCGACGAGTTCCGCGAGTCGTGGGCCGACACCATCGACTACAATGCCCGCGCGCGCGACGGAGTGTTCTACGGCAACGTGCAGATCGACGACCGCGAGCACTCCAGCTCGGCTTTCGGCGATCTGGCCCACTATTGGGGCGAGAGAGGCGAAACGAGGCTCACGCGGCGTCCGGCACTGCTCAACTACGACGTCGATCAGGGAAACGCCGACACGCTCTACATGAGGGCCGACACGGTGTACATGTTTGTCCGCTATCCGTCGGACAACCGGCGGCGCGACTCGATCGGAGCGGGTGGCGACGGTACCGAGGAGGCCGACCGGTTCGCCCATCTCAAGTGGGTCGACTCGCTGAGCGACTCGGTGCGATTGGTGATAGCCGACAGCCTCGCCGGTGTGATCGCCCCCCTGCGCGAGACCATCGGAGAGTTGCGACGCCGAGCCGACTCGATAATGACGGCGCTCTATCCGTCGGAGCCGGAGCCTGTGCCCGAACCCAAGCCTGCTCCCGACAGTTTGCCCGCCCTCGGCTTGCCCGCTTTCGACAGCCTGCCACTGGTGGACAGCCTGCTGTCTGTGGTCACGCAGAAGCCGGAAGTTGCTCCCGAGCCAGGATCCGAACCTCGACCGGAACCCGAGCCTGAGCCTGACAAGATGGCGCCGCCCGAAGTGGTGGAACTGCGCGAACAGATAGCGGAACTGACCTCTCGGGTCGACAGCCTCGCCGACACCGAAGGTTACATCCGGCCCCGAGTCGAAGGTTCCGCACCACGAATAAGCGCCGCCGATTCGCTCGCCCGACTGAGACTCGACAGTCTGACCCGGATCGACAGCCTGCGCCTTATCGACAGCATCCGCACGGTTAATCCCAAGGCCTACCGTGCGCTCCAAAAAGCCGAGACAAGACGCCTCAAAGCCCAAAGAGCGCTCCTCGCCGCCGAACGTCGAGAAGCAAAATACGCCGCAAAAGCCGCCGCCCGGATCGAAAAACAACGCCTCCGGGCCGAAAAACGAGCCGCACGAGCCGCCGAAAAAGCCACCCGTCTCAACGCAAGACGCCGCTCGGTGAGACGAGGCGGCGACACCGCCATGCTCGACTCGCTTGCCCGAGCCGACTCCACCATCGTACGGGACTCGCTGCTGAGGCTCGATTCGCTACTATACCTCGACTCAATAGCCCGCCGGGACTCACTGATCACCCCAGCCGACAGCACGGCTCCCGACACCACGATGAGAATTTTCCGCGGATGGCGCAACGTCAAGATTTGGCGCAAGGACATGCAGGCCGTCGCCGACTCGATGGTGGGATTCTCGGCCGACTCCACCGTCCACCTCTACCGCAGCCCCATCCTGTGGCATGCCGAGAATCAGGTCACGGCCGACTCGATGACCATATTCACCGCCAACCAACAGATCGAACACGCCGAGTTCTACGGCAACCCCATCATGGGATCGCAGATAGGCGACCCGGCATCGAGACAGTTCAACCAGGTGAAGGGCCGCAGCATGTCGTCATGGTTCCGCGACGGCGAGATCTAC
Source organism: Alistipes sp. (assembly GCA_031285485.1). Taxonomy (GTDB): domain Bacteria; phylum Bacteroidota; class Bacteroidia; order Bacteroidales; family Rikenellaceae; genus UBA940. The sequence continues at coordinate 476 of JAITWC010000150.1, read as the reverse complement.
CGCCACGACGCCGACGAGAACGCACAGGCATATTACTACATTCAGGAAGAAGAGCCGCAGGACGACGGTTCGGTGATAATGTCGGAGGCACTCGGATTCATCGTAGGCACCGGATCGGGAATCAGTTTCACGTTCGAAACCGACTCGCTGATCTCGATAGTGTGGCGCCGCGACGTCGACTACACCATCTACCCGATGCACATGATTCCCCCCACTCAACCGAAGATAATGCAGGGTTTCGCATGGCGACCGGAACGGCGACCGGAACTGTCCGACGTTTTCGACCGCACCGTTCGTTCCTCGGAACGGGCATTCCACGACAGTCTGCCCCACCCCGACTTCCCGATCGCCGCACGCATAATCCGACGGCGTGAATACCTCACCCAAAACAGGATGTGGGCCGACCGCTCGGAACCACTGCCCGCCTACGCCATCGAGTTCCGCCGGCAATATTATCGCGAGCCGACTCAATAAAA
>JAITWC010000114.1 GCA_031285485.1 Alistipes sp. | reverse complement strand
CGAATCTTTGCCGTTGCGTTGTTTGGCGTGCGAAACCCCGCGGAAAGGGTAAGAGAGAGTAACCGTCCGCGCGCCGTTGCCGTCGACAAGGCGGCACTCTCCGACAAGGGATGGATGATCTGTTAACGACGGTGGGCAAAACGACCTCGGCGGTGCTTGCGACGTTGTCGCAACGGCCAAAACGACCTCCGCGGCGCTTGCCACAACGTGGCAAAGGGCAAAACAACTTCCGCGGTGCTTGCCACAACGTGGCAAAGGGCAAAACAACTTCCGCGGCGCTTGCCACAGCGTGGCAAACGCCAAAACAACTTCCGCGGCGCTTGCCACAGCGTGGCAACGGGCAAAACAGCCTCGGCGGCGCTTGCCACAACGGGGCAAAGGGCAAAACAGCCTCGGCGGCGCTTGCCACAGCGTGGCAAAGGCCAAAACAGCCTCGGCGGCGTTTGCCACAGCGTGGCAAAGGGCAAAAAGAGCGATTTGTCGCAAAAAATTGAAACGGACACCACAAAGTAGAACATGGAGAATAAAAATATTGCGTCCACGCTGGCGGCGGCGGAAAGGTTCCTGAGAAAATATTCGTGGACGGTGGCCGCGGCGGTGGCGGTGCTGGCCCTGGCGATGTTCCTGGTGGCCACCTGCATCGGGCGGAAGGCGGCCCCGCCCGACGTCGGGGCACCGCGCGAACCGCTCACGATGTATGACATTCCGTATGAACGCTACGAACTCGTGGAGGGCGAGATCGGCGCGGGGGAGACGATGGGCCGGGTCCTCGAACGGTTCGGCGTGGGGGCCGGCGGGACCTACCGCATCGAGCAGGCCGCAAGGGATATCTTCGACATGCGGAACGTGAGGGCCGGGAACCGCTACGTTGCGATGCTTACGCCCGACACGCTCTCGACCGACACCGTCGCGCGGCCGAGGCTCACCCACTTCGTGTACGAGAAGTCGCAGACCGACTACGCCGTCATCTCGATGTGGGGCGGGCCGGTGGCGATGGGCGGCGACTCGATAGCGGTGCGCAACGGATCGAAACCCGTCCGTATAGAGAGACGGCGCATCACCGCCGAGATCACCTCGTCGATGTGGATGGCGCTCTACGAAGCGGGGCTGCCCGACGCCCTGTCCGCCGAGCTGGAAGATATCTACGGTTGGAGCGTCGATTTCTTCGCGCTGCAAAAGGGCGACAGGTTCGAGGTGATCTACGACCAGCGGTTCATCGACTCGGTGGAGGTGAGCCGCAACGGCGTGGGGATGATCTGGGGGTCGGTGTTCCGCCACGGGGGAAAAGACCTGTACGCCATACCCTTTATTCAGGACGGCAAGACCGCCTACTGGGACGAGAACGGCAACAGTCTCAAAAAGCAGTTCCTCAAGGCGCCCTTGAATTACTCGCGCATCTCGTCGCGGTTCTCCAACGCGCGCCGGCATCCCATAACCCGCATAGTGAGGCCCCACCACGGGGTAGATTACGCCGCGCCCACCGGAACGCCCGTGCGCGCCGTGGCCGACGGCACCGTCACGCGGCGCTACTGGGAGCCGGGCGGCGGGAACACCGTGTGGATAAGGCACGCGAGGGGATACGAAACGGGATACCTGCACCTGTCGAGGTTCGGGGCGGGCATTGCCGTCGGCACGCGCGTGTCGCAGGGGCAGACCATAGGTTACGTCGGCTCGACCGGACAGTCCACCGGGCCGCACCTCGACTACCGCATCCGGGTGAACGGCAAACCGACAGACCCGCTCAAAATTCCGCAGGAGCCGGGGTTGCCCGTCAGGGAGGCCGACCGCGGGGAGTTCGCATTCGTGAGGTCGAAGGTCATGGGCGAACTCGCCGGCACTCTGCCCGAGGCGGAACGGCTCGCGAGGCTCGATTCGATCGTCGTGCCGACCGGGGTGGAACTCGGGGCGGTGGTGCCTTCGGCGGTGGATACGACCAAAAATATTATAGATGGAGGCAGATAAGTCCACGGACTTCGACAAGATGTCGGCGTTTGCGCGGCGGCATCATGTAATGACGCTGGCGACTGTGGGCGCCGAGGGGCGGCCGTGGGTGGCGCATGCTTTTTATGCGTGGGTGCCGGGCGGGCGGTGGTTCGTGTTTATGAACAACCCCGCCACGCGGCATGGGGCGGAGATGGCGGCCTGTCCGCGGGTTGCCGCGGCCATTGCCCTCGAAACGAGGGCCGTGGGGCGGTTGCAGGGGTTGCAGATCGAGGGAGCGGTGCGGCTTGCCGAGGGCGGGGAGCTTGAGGCTGCCCGGCGGGCATATCTTCGGCGGTTCCCCTTTGCCGTGGTTATGGAACAGGCCATTTGGATCCTTGAGCCGGGCCTTATGAAGTTTACCGATAATACTCTCGGGTTCGGGAAGAAGTTGATATGGACAAAATAAAGGAGCGCCCTTATCCGGGGGCGCTCCTTGCATTACGGGAAACCCTACCAGGCGAATAAGGGACGGCCGGCCATCATGGTGTTGACCTCTTTGCGGACGGCGGTGATTACGTTCTCGTCGTCGGGCGCACTCAGTACGCGGTCGATCAGGGCCACTATCGCCTCCATCGAGTCCTCCTTCAGGCCGCGGGTCGTGATGGCGGGGGTGCCGAATCGCAGGCCCGAAGTCTGGAACGGCGAGCGGCTGTCGAACGGCACCATGTTCTTGTTCGTTGTGATGTCGGCCGACACCAGCGCCTTCTCGGCCGCCTTGCCCGTCAGGTCGGGGAACTTGCCGCGCAGGTCGACCAGCATCAGGTGGTTATCGGTTCCGCCCGAGATGATCTTGTAGCCACGCTTGGTGAACGCTGCCGCCATTGCCGTGGCGTTCTTCACGACTTGCTTCTGGTACTCTTTATATTCCGGCTTCAGCGCCTCGCCGAATGCCACGGCTTTCGAGGCGATGACGTGTTCGAGCGGGCCGCCCTGCACTCCGGGGAAGACCGCCGAGTTGAGGATGGCCGACATTTTTTTGATCTCGCCCTTCGGGGTGGTGAGGCCCCAGGGGTTGTCGAAGTCGGCCCCCATCAGGATGATCCCTCCGCGGGGGCCGCGCAGCGTTTTGTGGGTCGTGGAGGTGACTATGTGGGTGTGGGGCACGGGGTTGTCGAGAATGCCCGCGGCGATGAGGCCCGCCGTGTGGGCCATGTCGATCATCAGCAGGGCGCCGACTTTATCAGCAATCCTGCGCATGCGGGCGTAGTCCCACTCGCGGGAGTAGGCGCTCGCTCCGCCCACGATCATTTTCGGACGATGCTCGACGGCAAGGCGTTCCATCTCGTCGTAGTTGATGGTGCCCGTGGCCTCGCCGACCTTGTAGCCGACGGCTTTGTAGAAAAGTCCGGAGAAGTTGACCGGCGAGCCGTGAGACAGGTGGCCGCCGTGCGACAGGTCGAGGCCGAGGAAAGTGTCGCCCGGCTTCATGCAGGCAACGAAGACAGCCATGTTGGCCTGCGCTCCGGAGTGGGGCTGGACGTTGGCGTAGGTGGCGCCATAGAGTTCGCACAGGCGGGAAATGGCCAACGATTCCACCTTGTCGACCACCTCGCAGCCGCCATAGTAGCGCGCGCCGGGGTATCCTTCGGCGTATTTGTTGGTGAGCGGCGAGCCCATTGCCGCCATAACCTGCTCGGACACAAAGTTTTCAGAGGCGATCAGCTCGATGCCCTGCTCCTGACGGCTGCGCTCGGCGGCGATCAGATCGAATATTTCCTTATCCATAAAAATCGGGTTTAGGTCGCAAATGTAAGGGAAATTATATTATCTTTGCCCGAAATCACAAAAAAATATGGGATTACTCACAGGAAAAGTGGCGCTGGTGACGGGGGCGGCGAGAGGTATCGGAAGAGCAATAGCGCTGGAGATGGCCAAAGAAGGGGCCGATGTGGCTTTCACCGATTTGGCTGTCGATGAAAATGCGCAAAAGACTGAAAAAGATATCGCAGCACTCGGTGTGCGCGGAAAAGCATACGCCTCGAACGCTGCAAGTTTCGACGAGGCACACAAGGTGGTGGACGAAGTGGTGTCCGATTTCGGTCGCGTCGATGTTCTCGTCAACAACGCCGGGATTACCAAGGACGGACTTATCATGCGCATGAGCGAGGCGCAGTGGGATGCCGTCATAAATGTTAACCTCAAAAGTGCGTTCAACTATATTCACGCCGTGACGCCGGTGATGATGCGCCAGAAGAGTGGGTCGATCATCAATATGTCGTCGGTGGTGGGTGTGAGCGGCAATGCCTCGCAGGTTAATTACTCGGCGTCGAAGGCGGGGATGATCGGTTTGGCCAAGAGTACCGCAAAAGAGTTGGGCTCGCGCGGGATTCGGGCGAATGCCATTGCTCCCGGGTTCATTATGACCGAGATGACAGACGCGCTTTCGGATGAGGTGAAGAGTGCGTGGGCCGCGCAGATTCCGCTGAGGCGGGGCGGGACTCCCGAGGATGTGGCAAAGGCGGCGGTTTTCCTCGCCTCTGATATGGCCTCTTACGTGAGCGGGCAGACTCTGCATGTTTGCGGGGGGATGAATACGTAATTATTTCCTTTACAATATAACTCCGCCCGCGTGCGGGTCGAAGTTTAAGACGAATGCACGAGTTTGCATTCACAAAACTTTTTCATAAAAGTAACATTTTAAGTTGGTGGAATGGCGCTACCTGTGATAGGGTGCGCCATTTTTTGTTCGCCCAGTTTAGAGTCATACCGCCGTCGGCCAATTCTTGGAACTTGTTTTATCGAGAAACTAATATTGTAAGAGGTTGTTTGATTTTTTCATGCTTTAATTAATTGGTTGTCAGCAGATTACTCGGATATTTTCGTATCTTTATGGTTTTCAACCACATGAAGAATGAAAAAGAACTATCCGAGCAATCTGACCGAAAACCAATATGAGGCATCGCCAAAGATTTCAGTGTTATCTTTGCAGCATGTTTTACAGGGATATAGAAAATCTGTCGGCCTCACGTTTCAAGCGGCTGACTGGCGTGAAACGTGAGGTTTTTGCGTTGATGCTTGAAGTTTTGGAGACGGCCAAAGCCTCGGCCAGAAAGCATCCGAGCCGCGGTGCGCCGTCCAAGTTGACGAACGCCGACAAGCTGCTTTTACTGTTGATGTACTATCGCGAGTACCGCACTATGTTCCACATAGGCGTCACCTACGGCATCTCGGAAAGTCGTGTCTGTGAGATAATTAAGTAATCGTTAAAATTTATTTATCCATTTATTTGTTTTTGTGGGTAAAAAGTCGTATATTTGTCTGTTGATCAAATAAATATGCGAAGAATTAGTTTAACGGAAGACGAGAGGCAA